>ONUD01000127.1 GCA_900320925.1 uncultured Eubacteriales bacterium | reverse complement strand
GCTGGTACAGGTGCTGACACTCATGATTTTCTGCCTGTCAAGCGGTCATCCCCGCCGTGCCGGGGTGCTGAAATACTTCATTTATTTGATTCCCGTGTATGCCCTGAGCGTGGTAGGAATCCATATGTTCACCGAGGAGATGACCCTGCCCAACCTGTTTGCCGCCATTGCCGATCCCATTCTGGAATATACGCCTTTCATCGGCTGGCTGCATGGGGTGATTTTCGGGATTCTGGATGCCGATAACGGCAAGGTGATTTGGTACAGTATTCTTTTGGTGCTGGGTGTCATCGGCTGCATGGTGGTATTTGGGTTGACGAAACTGGATTACTATGAGGATGTCCTGCAAAAGGCGGAAAGCAACTATGCCTTTCGGGATTCCCTCCGCAGTGGTACCATGAGTGAAACTGTCATGCTTGGCTCCCGCAAAATCAAAACAGGCTCCCATGGAATCAAACGGGGCAGGGGGGCAAGTGCTATTTTCCATAAGCACCTCAAAGAGGGAAAACGGCGTTCCCGTTTCCGTTTTCTGAATATCAGTACTGCCGTGCTGACGGGCATTGCTTTGGTAGTGGGGCTGGTCATGACCCAGTTGGTGGGCGGCATTTATCAGAAAACCATTATTTTTGCAGGTGTCACCATTATTTGCTCGTATGTGCAGTTTTTTTTCAGTGCCTCGGGGGATTGGGTCAAGGAACTGACCAAGCCGTATATCTTTCTGATTCCCGATGATCCCGTGAAAAAGCTGATCATGGCGTCGGCAACCAGTATCATCAAGCCGTTCACGGATGGAGCCATTGCCTATGTTGCCCTGAGTATCGTTGTAGGAGGATATATCCCTGACATCATTACCAGTATTCTGGTATACGGCAGCTTCGGCTGTGTATATATTGCCGCCAACGTGCTGGCACAGAGGATTGTGGGCATGAACGGCAACAGGGGGATTTTTATCACGTTCTATATGTCCCTGATTGTCATGCTGATGCTGCCGGGCATTTTTCTGGGGATTCTGAATTTGATGTATATCAGACAGGTATCCTTCATGCTTTCTCTGATTTCAGCAACCATGATGGGACTGCCGATTTTCCTTTGGAATATCTTGATTTCTTTGATGATTTTCTTTACTTGTAAAAATCTATTAAATAATGTGGAATGATGGGACAGGAATGTTCAATATCACTAAAATATACCTTGAAAAATAGCGAAAATGGGTATTGCTTTTTTTAAAAAAAGTGGTACAATGGTAATATAATAATTTGAAGGAGGCTTCATCATGGCTTACAAAATTTCCGATGATTGTATTTCTTGCGGTGCTTGTGCAGGCGAGTGTCCTGTAGGTGCCATTGCTGAGGGTGACGGTAAGTACGAGATCGATGCAGATGCTTGTCTGTCTTGCGGTGCTTGTGCAGGTGTCTGTCCCGTAGGTGCTCCTAACGAGGAATAATGTTTGATGAGCAGGTCGGTATTTACCGGCCTGCATTTTTTTGTCCGAAAATGCCCATACTAATCCTGCAACTGAGATTAGTGGGGGTATCCGATTGGTTTATAATAAAGTGGAAATATGCGGTGTCAATACCGCCAAGCTGCCCGTTTTGTCGGAGGAGAGGAAGCAGCAGCTCCTGCAAACCATCCGCACCGGTTCTCCTGCACAAAGCAGGGCGGCACGGGAAGAAATGATTAACGGCAATCTGCGTCTGGTGCTGAGCGTGATACAGCGTTTCAGCGGCAGGGGGGAAAATCCTGATGATTTGTTTCAGGTAGGCTGTATTGGTCTGATTAAGGCCATCGACCATTTCAACTGTGACAAGGAAGTACGGTTTTCCACCTATGGCGTACCGATGATTATCGGCGAGGTGCGGCGGTACCTGAGAGATTACAATGCCGTGCGAGTGAGCCGCTCCCTGAGAGATACGGCTTATCGTGCCATGCAGGTCAAGGAGCGTCTGACAGCGGAGCTTGACCGTGAACCGACCGTGGAGGAAATTGCCCGTGAACTGGAGATGCCAAAGGAAAACGTGGTGATTGCACTGGAAGCCATTGTCGAGCCGGTATCCCTGTATGAGCCTGTTTTTTCGGACGGCACGGATACCATCTATGTCATGGATCAGTTAGGGGATGCCAACGATGACAACCGCTGGCTGGATGAAATTGCCCTCAAGGAAGCCATCCGTTCTTTGGACAAGCGGGAGAAGCGTATCCTGTCCCTGCGGTTCTTCAAGGGCAAGACACAAACGGAGGTCGCTGAGGAAATCGGTATCAGTCAGGCACAGGTTTCTCGTCTGGAAAAGGCCGCTCTTGCCAAAATTAAAAAGGAATTGTAACAAAAAAACCGCCGAAAAGGCGGTTTTTTGCATTACGGTTTAGCGTTCCCATAAGTAGCCATGATTTGGGAGCGGAACTGCTCAAAGGACATATTTTCACGGTCACCGCCGTTGGCATTGCCGTCAAGACTGAATTTGAAATCCTGTTCCTGATTGGCAAATGCACCGTACGGCGTGATAATTTCTTCATAGTTGTTCTTGGCGGTATGGTACAGTTTGTTGAAGTCACTGTCACTTGTCAGCATTTCCGTTTCAGACAGCCGTTTGAGAGCGGCTGTGTATTTGTCCCTGATATAGGCAAGATTGTCGGAAGCGTCATGCGTGATGGTATTTTTGATAAGAAGATTTTGCTGGGGTCCCATCAGCGGAGATTCGGCAGAATAGGGGTCAAGTACGGCACAGTTGACATTCAGACCGTTTGTAATGCCGAGGGTGCGGTCATTGTCGTACACGATGAAAATCGCTTTTCCCGTGTCCTGACGGAAGTAGAGGTAGTGGTTGTTGTAGTTGTTGCGGATGTCATCGGGGTCGCCTGCAAAATAGGTGGCTGCCATGAAGCTGGCATA
This sequence comes from uncultured Eubacteriales bacterium, assembly GCA_900320925.1. Lineage (GTDB taxonomy): Bacteria > Bacillota > Clostridia > Oscillospirales > Acutalibacteraceae > UBA1213. The sequence goes on along the minus strand of ONUD01000127.1, from coordinate 2,061 downwards.
ATACTCCGTATCCAGTACTTTTTCCAGTTCCTCTTTGGTCACGTCTGACTTGTTAATGACATTCAGGAAGTTTTTCAGTGCTTCATGCGTGGAGGTTTTCTTGTTGGTTTTCAGGTTGAAATTGTATTTTTTGCCGTTGGGGTTGTCCTGAATCCCGCAGGAGTCACTTAGCTGATACGAAGCACCACGCCAGTTACCGGTTCTGTCGCCTGCGTCATTGCACTCTGACCACATACATTTGTACAGGTCGCCGCCGAGGGCTGATTCGGGAAGTCTTTTTTCCAGAAATGCCTTATCAACAGGCTCGTAGATTTTCACAAGACCATAGTTATTGCCGTTGACTTTCAGCTGTGAAAGACCGATTTTCTGCACAAGAAGATCTTCTGAGGCAAACAGCTTGGTGGCATAGATCTCTCGGATATTGGTGTCATCATAAGTGACATTCCACTTGATATCCAGTTCGTTGAGGGTAGCAAATTTCCGTTTTTTACGGGCTTCACGCTCTTCCTGATTGTTCCACACTTTGGCGGCCTCTCCGTAGGCATCGGCATCGTCAAAGGTTTCGTCAAAGCTTAACTTGAAACTGCACATATTCGGGTGACTGCCGTCATGGAACGGGGCAATGGACTGGTTGCCTTTCAGACGGATACCGACTTCTTCCAGCGTGTACATTTTATCGCCCACCGTGAACGAAACATTTGCCATGCGGTACGTAGAGGATTTGGTATTTTCATCTGCCTGCGTATATTTTTCATAATCGGCATTGAGTTTGTCAATTTCCTCTTTGCTGATGTCGATGCGTACACTGACCTTGTTTTCCATGTCGAACAGGGCATTGTACAGCTCAATTCCGCCAATATCCGCTTCGGTGCTGACGACCTGCTCAAAGCTTTTTGTGGCACTTTCTTCCGCAGGAGGCTGATAAGGAATCTCGGCAAGGTCTGCACGGGAACAGCCTGCAATACAGCATGCTGTCAGACAAACTACCAGAAATGCAGCAACTCTGCTTTTCATATTTTACTCCTTGTGGTGGTTGTTTTTGCGGAAGTTGTTCGGACGGGGACGGCGGGGAGCAGGGTCATTTTCAGGTGTCAGCCCCTCCACTTCTATCAGAGCGTCCCGGCGGGAAAGATTCAGTCTGCCCTTGTCATCAATTTCCGTAACTTTCACGATAATCACATCGTCCACGTTGACCACATCGGTCACTTTTTCGGTGCGTTTGACATCTAACTGTGAGATATGGCAAAGTCCCTCTTTGCCGGGAGCAATCTCCACGAAAGCACCAAAGTCCATGATTCTGGTCACTCTGCCCTTGTAGATGGCACCCGGTTCAGGGTCACGTACAATCGTGTCCACAATGGTCATGGCACGCTGGCAGTTGCCCATATCCAGACCGCTGACAAACACATGACCGTCCTCTTCGATATCAATCTTGACATCACATTCGGCACAGATTTTCTGAATCACCTTGCCGCCGGAACCAATCACTTCCCTGATTTTATCGACAGGAATCGTGGTTGACAGCATTTTGGGGGCATACTTGGACAGTTCCTTTCTGGGAGCGGGAATGGCCTTGAGCATGACCTCGTCAAGAATATAATCTCTTGCCTTGTGGGTCTTGTAAAGGGCTTCCCTGACCATGTCGGGGGTCAGACCGCTGATTTTCAGATCCATCTGGATAGCGGTAATGCCCTCATGGGTACCGGCCACTTTGAAGTCCATGTCACCGAAGAAGTCCTCCAGTCCCTGAATGTCCACCATTGTCATCCAGCGGTCACCCTCTGTAATCAGTCCGCAGGAGATACCTGCCACGGGGGCTTTAATTGGCACGCCTGCGTCCATCAGTGACAGCGTGGAACCGCAGATGGAACCCTGTGACGTGGAGCCGTTTGAGGAAAGAATCTCGGATACCAGACGAATCGTATAGGGGAACTCCTCTGCGGACGGAATGACAGGCACCAATGCTCGTTCTGCCAAGGCACCGTGACCGATTTCACGTCTGCCGGGACCTCTGGAGGGCTTGGTTTCACCGACAGAGTAGGAGGGGAAGTTATAGTGATG
>ONUD01000244.1 GCA_900320925.1 uncultured Eubacteriales bacterium | reverse complement strand
TTTTTGGAAAAATGGTATACAATAAATTTAGCACTCGGAGTTGAAGAGTGCTAAATTTACGCAGAAGAAAGATTGCTTGAAGGAGGCAATAATAATGACTATCAAACCATTATTGGACAGAGTCGTTGTGAAGGCAGAGGAAGCAGAGGAAACTACCAAAAGCGGCATTATCCTGACAACCGCTTCTCAGGAAAAACCCCAGTTTGCTACAGTTGTGGCAGTGGGTCCCGGCGGCATCGTGGATGGTAAAGAAGTTGCTATGTACGTGAATGTCGGCGATAAAGTCATTACAAGCAAATACTCCGGCACAGAAGTCAAGCTTGACGGTGAAGAATATACCATCGTCCGTCAGTCGGATATTCTGGCTGTTGTGGAATAATATAGGAGGGAATCAATCATGGCGAAACAAATTATATACGGTGAAGAGGCAAGAAAGGCTCTTTTGAGCGGTATTGACCAGCTTGCCAATACGGTCAAGATTACACTCGGCCCCAAAGGAAGAAATGTGGTGCTGGACAAGAAATTCGGTTCACCCCTCATCACCAATGACGGCGTGACCATTGCCAAGGAAATCGAACTCGAAGACGCTTTTGAAAACATGGGTGCACAGCTTGTCAAAGAGGTTTCCGTGAAAACCAACGATGTGGCCGGTGACGGTACCACAACCGCTACCCTGCTGGCACAGGCTCTGATTCGTGAGGGCATGAAGAATGTCACCGCCGGTGCCAACCCCATGATCCTCAAAAAGGGTATCAGCAAGGCGGTTGATGCTTCCGTAGAAGCACTCAAGGAAAACTCCAAGCCCGTAGAAGGCTCCAAGGATATTGCAAGAGTAGCTACCATCTCTGCCGCCGATGAATTTATCGGCAACCTCATTGCAGAAGCCATGGAAAAGGTCAGCAATGACGGCGTGATTACCGTGGAAGAGTCCAAGACTTCTGCGGATACCTATTCCGAGGTCGTGGAGGGCATGATGTTCGACAGAGGCTACATCACTCCCTATATGTGCACCGATACAGAAAAAATGGAAGCTGTCATTGACGATGCCAGAATCCTCATCACAGACAAGAAAATCTCCAACATTCAGGAAATCCTCCCGCTGCTCGAGGACATCGTTAAGACAGGTCAGAAGCTTGTCATCATTGCAGAGGATATTGAGGGCGATGCCCTGACCAATATCATCCTGAACAAGCTGCGTGGTACCTTTGTATGCGTTGGTGTCAAGGCTCCCGGTTTCGGTGACAGAAGAAAGGAAATGCTGCGTGACATTGCAATCCTTACAGGCGGCGAGGTTATTTCCTCTGAACTGGGTCTGGAACTGAAAGACACTACCCTTGCACAGCTTGGACGTGCCCGTCAGGTCAAGGTGGACAAGGAAAATACCATCATCGTGGACGGTTTGGGCGACAAGAATGAAATCAAGGCAAGAGTGGCTCAAATCAAAGCACAGATTGAAACTTCCACTTCCGACTTCGACAGAGAAAAGCTTCAGGAGCGTCTTGCAAAGCTGGCAGGCGGTGTGGCTGTTATCAAGGTGGGTGCTGCCACAGAAATCGAAATGAAAGAAAAGAAACTGCGTATCGAAGATGCCCTTGCTGCTACCAAGGCAGCCGTTGAAGAAGGTATCGTGGCAGGCGGCGGTACAGCACTGCTGAATACGGCTGATGCTGTCAAGAGCCTTGTGGATACACTGGAGGGTGATGAGAAAACAGGTGCCAAAATCGTGCTGAAAGCACTGGAAGAGCCTGTTCGCCAGATTGCCGCCAATGCCGGAGTCGAGGGTTCTGTCGTTGTTGAGAAAATCATGTCTGCCGACAAGGCCGGCTATGGCTTCAATGCCTTGACAGAAGAATATATGGATATGGTATCCAACGGTATCGTTGACCCCACCAAGGTCACACGTTCTGCACTCCAGAATGCCGCTTCCGTTGCCGCCATGGTTCTGACAACAGAATCACTGGTTGCCGACATCAAAGAGCCTGCTGCCGCAGCTCCTGCTGTTGACCCATCCATGGGTGGAATGTACTGATCAATTCCCCAAACTTCCCGTAGCAATACGGGAAGTTTTTTTTTATATGAACCGTTTGCCCCTCTGCAATATCTAATAAGTGAAATCAAAATTTGAGAGGAGCAATCCACCATGAAAAAAGAAAACCTGAGAAAGATAATTGCCATCTGTGCCGTGGCAGCCGCACTTGGCACTTTCACCGTGACAGCCGCCGCTACCAACCTGTTCGGACTGCTGGCAACAAGAACAGGCACTTATGGCCTGAATGTCAAAGTAGAAAATGATGAATCATTGGAAGAGAATCACCAGAGTGTGAATATGACATTCGGCTATCTGCCTGATGTCTATGCAAGCGGCGATACGGGACATAATTTTGTTTCGTATTTTGAGAATAAGTACGACTATTTCAACGCCCATCCCATTTATGTGGATGATTACGAAGATGATTACACCAACGTGATAGAAACATCGGAAACTGAGTATGATGGTCACAAGACCCTGTTTATCACGTTCAAGGAAGCGGAAAATACCGATAAGTTATTTTATGCTTCCCTCAAGTACTTTGACGAATATCAGTGTCTGGTACGCTGCAACTGCTCCGACTATAACGAACTGGTAAAGATCACGGAACAGGTGAAGCTGGAACCTGCCCCTGCCGATCAAAAACCTGCGGATGTGCTGGAGGAATCCAGGTATGCCTATGAGGGAGCACTGCGGGATTATGCCAGAGGCGATGATGGATTCAGAGATGCG
>ONUD01000162.1 GCA_900320925.1 uncultured Eubacteriales bacterium | reverse complement strand
AGTGCTTCCAGTACATCGGTGGCATAGAATCCGCCTGCACCGTTTCCGGCGTCCACCACGATATGAAAGCCTTTCAGCGGATGGTGATAATCCTCTTTTGAGTTGATTTCTTCTTTGATCCTCTCACGGAGATTGCCTGCATAATAGGACATATAGTCTGTTTCCACCAATGAGCCGTTGTCACTGACCGGCGGCTTTTCGCCGTCCTGGGCATATTCGAGGATAGCGGTAATATCCTTGCCTTCCAGACCGCCCTCACGGGTAAAGAATTTCAGACCGTTCCTATAATACGGATGATGGCTGGCAGTAATCTGCACGGCACCGTCACAGCCCAATTCCACGGTTGTCATGAACATGGATGGGGTAGAAGCCATGCCGCAGTCCACTACTTCGATACCTGCTTTCAGCATGGTTGTTCTGGCAAGTTCCGCCATATGGGGACCTGAGATTCTGGAATCCCGTCCCACAGAAACTTTCAGTTCCTCTCCCGACTTGCCTGTTTTGGCGGAAAGCCAGAGGATAAAGCCGTTGACCATTGCAGTAACGGTATCATCCGTCAGGTTGACATCATATCCGGCACCCTCCACAGCGACACCACGGATATCCGTGCCGCTTTTCAGTGCTTTCCAGAAATCATTCAACATACTTACACACTCCTTATTGTTTTGTCAGTGAATCAGAAAATGTCTCGGTGCTAAGCGTCAGCTTGTCACCGTCAATGGTATAGGAACAGGAATTTTCATTGACCTCTCCTCCATCCACGATGAGATTATAGGTAAATATGCCATCCTGTACCTTGTAAGCTCCTGTATGCGTCAGACCGTCACAAACATAGGCATATCTGCCATTCTCATCGAACGTAAAGGTATAGGTCTGATCCTCCCCCTTGTACAGCCATGAACCAAGCAGCTTCTCATCAGGCTTGAAGTCCTCATAAGGCTGCACAAGCGGTTCATAGCGGCTGCCGCTGTGAAAGGGAAGCTGCACATCACTTTGGTTGGTCAGAATCAGGTGTCTGCCCTCAAAGGCATTGCCTGCAAACGCATAACCGAAGTGCATATCAAGATCCCTGCCGCTGCCGGAAGCCGTAATGCGGACAGTGTTCTGTTCCGTATCCAGGGCATAGCTTCCCAGATAGGTAATGCCGCCATAGCTGTATTCTGCTTTCTGACCGTCAGAAAACGTAAAACCGTAAGAATAGGTTTTGCCCTCATCTTCAAAATCCAGCTTCCAGCTTCCTTTAATATCGCTGTCAAACAACAGCTTCCACGCTGCAAAAAACAGGATGGTCACAAGTACAAGAAAGAATGCAATGACAACGGGTGTGTCAATGGAACGCTTGTACCTGCGTTTTTTCTTAAGCATAATGGTATCCTCCCGTGTTTCAAGTCATTACCACTACTATTTTAACTGAAAACTGCCATGATTACAAGTCCGAATTTGCCAAATTTTTGTCAATGTTTCATTGTTTATTTTCAGAATTTTGGTAATATTTCCATATATCCGAAAATAATGATTAGAGATATGAAAAAATCCAAAGTTACTGTTGAAACAAAAAGAAAATTGTGGTATGATAATGATATTATCTATGGATTCATGAGGGGGATTTTACGATGAATACAAAAGAACTTTATGACAGTTGGTCTGCCAATGTCAAAGAGGACAGTGAGCTTGTACAGGAGCTTGCCGCCATCAAGAACGATGAGGCGGAAATATATGAACGCTTTTACCGTGAACTGAAATTCGGCACTGCCGGTTTGAGAGGTGTGCTTGGTGCCGGCACGAACAGGATGAATATCTATACCGTCAGACGTGCCACGCAGGGGCTTGCCAACTTCCTCAAAAAACAGGAAGCTCACCCGTCTGTTGCCATCTCACACGATTCAAGAATCAAAGCTGACCTGTTTGCCAGAGAAGCCGCAAGGGTACTGGCCGCCAACGGTGTCAAGGTGTACCTTTCCAAGGAACTTCAGCCGACACCTGTGGTGTCCTATGCTGTTCGTGAGCTGAAAACCAGTGCCGGTATCATGGTCACTGCCAGCCACAATCCTGCTAAATACAACGGCTACAAATGCTACGGCAGTGACGGCTGTCAGATGACGGATGTATCTGCCGATGCTGTTTACAGTGAAATTTTGAAGGTAGATTACTTTAACGGTGATATTCAGTTAGTGGATTTTGAAGAGGGACTCCAAAGCGGCATGATCGAGTGGATCAGCGACAGCCTGTATGAAACTTACCTTGATAATGTCAGAAAGCAGTCCGTGAATCCCGATGCGTGCAGAAATTCAGGGCTGAAAGTGGTCTATACCCCTCTCAACGGGGCTGGCAACAAGCTGGTCAGAAAAATTCTTTCCCAGATTGGGATTGACAATGTGGTGGTCGTACCCGAACAGGAACTGCCTGACGGCCATTTCCCGACTTGCCCCTATCCGAACCCTGAAATCAAAGAAGCATTGGCACTGGGGCTGGCACTCTGCGAAAAAGAGCAGGCTGACCTGTTGCTTGCCACTGACCCTGACAGTGACCGTGTGGGCATTGCCGTGAAAACAAAAGACGGTTATCGTCTTATGTCGGGCAATGAAACAGGCATTATGCTGGTCAACTACCTGCTCTCCACCCGAAAGGAAAAAGGGACACTCCCTGAAAACCCCGTTGCTGTCAAAACCATCGTGACCAGCAAGCTGGTGGAAAGAGTCTGTCAGAAATACGGCTGTGAACTGAAAAATGTTCTCACGGGCTTCAAGTACATCGGAGAACAGATTTTCCTGCTCGAACAAAAACATGAAGAAAACAGATATATTTTCGGTTTTGAGGAAAGCTACGGCTATCTGGCAGGCACGTATGTCAGAGATAAGGATGCTGTTGTGGCTTCCATGCTCATCTGCGAAATGGCAGCCTACTACCGTCAGCAGGGCAAGAGTCTGGATGATGTCATGACGGAAATCTATGATGAATTCGGCTACTACCTCAACCGGACTGACAGCTATGAATTTGACGGTTCGGCAGGGATGCAGAAAATGGCCAATATCATGGATTCGCTGAGAAATTCCCACCCCACAGAAATAGCAGGCTTCCAGGTAACGGAGGTGTCCGATTACCTTACCTCCTGTACCAAAGACCTTGTGACAGGAGAACAAACGGTCATCTCACTTCCTAAGTCCAATGTTCTTTCCTACTCTCTGGAGGGCGGCGGTGCTGTCATT
>ONUD01000107.1 GCA_900320925.1 uncultured Eubacteriales bacterium | reverse complement strand
GTTTTTGCCACCTCCCTCCGTGAGGGAGGTGGCAAAAGCTGGTAAATTATCTTCCGAAATGCCATATTTTTCTTCACATAATGAATTGATTGAACAGCAGGAAGTTGTCCAGCTTTTGACGGAGGGAGCGTGGCGGCAATGCAGTATCAATTGTTATCCCTTTCAGCGGGGAAAATGAATTTGTGCCTTTTCACAACGCCTTTGAAAATTGGCTTCAAAATTGATTTCCGTGTCTTACACCAGTTCTCCTACTTCTTCCTCCAGTTTACTTCCATAGTCAAAGTATTTCGACAGGCACAGGATAAACAGTCCCATTGCGAGAAAGTTCTCATTGATATTGATGGTGCCGTTTTGTGTGAGCAAGTTTGCCAGTAGACTGGTGATAAGGCACACGGCGGAAATTTCTATCAGGAATATACCTGTTGTATGCAGGAGTCTGGCAATATCTCTTTGAAATAACTTGCCGTCTTTATCTGTTTTTTCTAACATATGGCAAATATTGTCGAAAATCAATGTCATCAACAACATAATGACCGTGCCGCCGAGAGCGAATATCAAGGCGGCTCCCGTATGATAATTACAGCCATTGTATGTCAATCTGACATCACTGTAGGATTCTCCTGTGACAAAATTGTCGTAAGAAGTGGAACTCATTAAATAATTTGGTTGATAGACCCCCACAATATCCAATCCGTAAATATTGATTTCACGAGGAGCGAGAGTATCGGTTTTTTCATCATACACCACTCCTGTCTGAAAGAACTTTTCCAGTATCGTTCCTTCAACGCCAAATTCTCCGAAGAGCAGGATATGTGCCAGCACTAACATACCGGCGATGATGGCAATGGCATGGATGAATCTCAAAGCCTGTGCCGCCATTTTTGCATATTCTCTCATGATGGTTCCCCCCTTAAATCAATCCCTCGGCATCCTGTTCCAGACGGATACCGTGACGGAAATATTCTGACAGACACAGGACAAAAATGCCCAGTATGGTATGCTGTATTCCCAAGCACAAATGGAGCGTACCCGTGATAGTCCCTGCTATGATACTGGTCACTATGCAAATAACGGACATACCAATCAGATACAAACCGATACGATGCACCGACTTTGCGATTTTTTTCTGAAAGGGAGAGCGGTCGGTTTTGGCGGCTTTCAGGATACGGTAGACATTGTTAAAAATCAGTGCCATGAGTATCATCAAAAACATACAGCCCACCCCATAGGCAATGATAGCATCGGTACGATAGGTGATTTTTGTCTGACGCATTTGGTAGGTGTCATCATCGGGATCGGGGTGTACATAGTAATGTTCTACCTTGTCGGTGTCCATGACGGAAAGACCGTAAAGATTGAGTTTTTGATAAGTATAACCCCAGCCTTCCCGTGTTACACTTGTGGCAAACACTTTTCCTAATGCGGTATCATGAAATGCCTGCTGACCGAACACCAGTGTTATGACCAGAATGCACAGCCATGCACCGGCACTGATCCAGTGGGAAATCTCCCATACTTTGGCACCAATGAGTGCCAGACGATAGGTTTTCTTCATTTTGTATTCCTCCAAAAAATATGGTAGCCTTATCATAGCACACTCATTATCGTTTTTCAATAGCTTTTTAATGATAAACATTAATTTTTTATTGTAATACGTTTCGTAGAGAATTGGCGATGTTTTTTTTGGAAAAGTAGGAATTTCCCGCTTTTATTTTTCCAAGGAAGATGGTATCATAAAAGCAGTTCAGACATGGCCTCAAGAAAGGAGAAATGAAAGATGGATTGGAATCTGATTATCGGTGCGATTTTGGCAGGAGGGGTAATCCTTGCCCTCATCGTTGCGGCAAGGAGGAACATGAATCATAACTATACCATTGGCAGTGGTATGTTTAAAATGAGTGAAGGGAATCTTGAAAAAGGCAAGCATGTCGATCCTGCTGATTACAATTACTATAACAACAAAGGCATTCTCGAATGAGGAGGTTCAAAAATCCCTGTCTGTGTGATACAGACAGGGATTTTTGCTACTATTTATTTGTAGTATTTGCCTCTTTCAACATAGGAGGTATGCAGATAATGATGTGCTTTCTCCTTGCCGGGAGCTTCAAAGTACTCGTCATAAATCATCTTGATCACAGGGCTGTCCTCGCAGAGTCTGAACTCGGAAGCCTTATCCTGGTCATACAGTGCCTTGGAACGCAGTGCCTTGTAGTCAACGTAGTTGCTGACACTGTCGCTTCTTGTCGGCTGACCGCCGCCGTTGATACAGCCGCCCGGGCAAGCCATGATTTCAACCATGTTGTAATCCGCTTCACCGCTCTTGATTTTCTCAAGCAGTTTTCTGGCATTACCCAAACCGGATGTAACAGCTACCTTGACGGTTACACCTGCGACTTCATAGGTCGCCTCACGAACGACTTCGGGACCACGCACTTCTTCAAAGTCAATCTTCTCGAAATTGCCGTCCAGAATCCTTGCGGCAGTACGCAGAGCAGCTTCCAGAACACCGCCCGTTGCACCAAAGATGATACCGCCGCCGGTTGCCTTGTTGAACGGTGCATCAAAGTCCTCATCGGGCAGGGAAGCAAAATCAAGTCCGGCACGCTTAATCATTCTTGCCAGCTCTCTGGTTGTCAGAGCAACGTCTACATCGTCAAATTCCGGATTGGAACGGAGCTGAGGTCTTGTTGCCTCGAACTTCTTTGCCGTACACGGAATCACGCTGACCACAAAGACATCCTTCGGGTCAATGCCGTTCTTCTCGCAGTAGTAGCCTTTCAGCACCGCACCGAACATTCCCTGCGGTGACTTGCAGGTGGACAGGTTCGGGATAAATTCGGGATAATAATGCTCCACGAATTTCACCCAGCCCGGACAGCAGGAGGTGAACATCGGCAGTGTACCGCCTGTTTTGATTCTTTCAACCAGTTCGTTGGCTTCTTCCAAAATCGTCAGGTCAGCAGTAAAGTCCATGTTGAATGCCTTGACATTTTCGCCGAGTCTCTTGATAGCGGCTGCCATCTTGCCCTCTACGTTCGTGCCAATCGGCATACCAAAGCTTTCGCCCAGTGTGGCCTTGATGGACGGAGCTGTATAGAACAGGACTTTCTTGGTCGGGTCGGCAATGGCTTCCCAAACCTTGTCCTCCTGTGATTTCTCTGTCAAAGCACCGACAGGACAGCTTACCACACACTGTCCGCAGCCTACGCACGGAGCATCGTCCAAGCTCTTATCAAAGGCACTGCCGACATGAGCGTCAAAGCCACGTCTGATGGCACCGATGACGGAGATGGACTGCACGTTCTTACAGGCTGCCACGCAACGCATACAGTTGATACATTTGTTATTGTCACGGACAATATACGGTGACAGGTCGTCTATTTCATAAATCGGCTCTTCCGTCTGGAACTTATCCTCGTCTACGCCGTACTCCAAAGCAAGTTTCTGAAGCTCACAGTTCTGGTTTCTCACGCAGGACAGACATTTCTTGTTGTGCGTAGAGAGCAGAAGTTCAATCGTTGTTTT
>ONUD01000125.1 GCA_900320925.1 uncultured Eubacteriales bacterium | reverse complement strand
GCCTCCCTCCGTGAGGGAGGTGGCAAAAGCTGGTAAATTATCTTACAAAATGCCATATTTTTCTTCACGCAATGAATGGATGGAACAATAGGGAGCTGTACAGCTTTTGACGGAGGGAGCGTGGCGGCAACGCAGTATCAATTGCCATATCTTCCATCGGGAAAATCAATTGGTGCCTTTTCAGAACCCCTTTGAAAATTTGCTCATTGATAAATAATAAAATTTTTTTTAAAACGGGTGTAATATAATGTCGGGTTGGATTGTTTACTATATGAAAGATCTTTTAAGACGAAAACAAAGGAGGAAATAAAGTGGATCCGAATGAGTACCAGCGTATCGTTGAAACATACCTTGATGATGTTTACAGAACCGTGTTCTGCTGTTGCAGGAACAAGGAAAATGCGGAAGATGCTGTACAAAATGCCTTTCTGAAGCTTCTCAGGGCAGATGACTTGGAGCTGAACGGTGATGAACACATCAAACGCTGGCTGATCAAGGTGGCACTGAATGAATGCAAGAATGTGTGGAAGTCGTTCTGGAACAGAAACAAGGTTTCGTTTGAGGAACTGGACACTGACCCGGCTTACCATGATAATATCCATGAAGAAGTGCTGGAAGCACTTGACAAGCTCCCGCCCAATTACCGTGCTGTCATTCATCTGTACTACTATGAAGAATACAGCGTCAAAGAAATCGCCATGATACTCAGTCTCTCGGAATCGAATGTGCAAGTCCGACTGAAACGTGCAAGAGATAAAATGAAAGTGTTGCTTGGGGAGGAATCGTTATGAATGAACAAGATAAGATGATCAGCAAGCTCTACAAGGAAACCTATGGCAATGTACATGCAAGTGAAGATTTGAAAGGAAAAGTGATGAATATGTCAAACAAAAAGAATCGTAAGGCAAAAGTTATTAAACTGGTCTGTGCTATCGCAGCCGCAACAATGGCAGTGACCATCGGTGCAATGGCAGTTTCCGCTTCCAGAACACAACAGTATGACAAGGTCTATGTCAACGGAGAAGAAAAAATGGCAAGATTCCTCGACTACGGTATCAATACCCGTCTGTGGGAATGTGAAGCCAACGGCTTCTGCTACAGCGTCTTTGTCCACGGTGATTTTGATACGGAAAAGGATACCCTCTACTTCGTTGATTACGGTGACTACTTCCTTGCTTCCACCGACCCGAACCCGACACTGAACCTCTATCAGGAAATCGACAAATCTTCTTTTGCGAAAATCAGAGAAGAAGATGGTGAAACATACCTCGATGTCACAGATGATGCAGGCACCATGCAGATCTGTTTGACAAACGACAAGAATGATGGTGCGGCAGACGGCAAAATCCCGAATCCGGATTCCGAAGGCACTTCTGAAACCTATTCACTCCTGCCCAACGGTGCCGTCGTCAATACCATAAAATATGAGTACACCCCCGTTTTGGATGACATCATGAGATTGTTCGGTCAGGACAGAAACAGTTTCTGGAATCATCTCCATGAAGAAGTGGACAGCAATCAGCAGAATGGATAATCCCCCCAAAAAAACAGCTCCCTCTTGAAAAGGGAGCTGTTTTTTGCTACGCTTTGACAATGTATCTGTTGACCGAAACGGTACGATTCTTTTGAGGAACATATTCCTCTTCCGTTTTCCACAAAATGCCGCCGCATTTTTGTATTACCCTGTTCGAGCCGATGTTTTCCACCATGGCATCAATTCTGACTTTCTCATAGCCCTGTGAAAACAAATACGTCAGCACACGGCGGCAGGCTTCTGTCATATAGCCCCGATTCCAATACATTCTTGCCAGATTATAGCCGATGACAGGCACGCCGTTATCGTATCCTACCACATCAATGCCGCCAATCAACTGACCGTCCTCTTTCTGCACGATGGCAAAATTCAGCCGTTCCGGCTTCTCATATTCTTTGACCCAGAGGGAAAGGATCCATTTGGTTTCTTCCACCGTCCGATGGGTATTCCACGTCAGGTATTTTGTCACCTCGTCATCACTTGCCCAGCCGTCAAACATTGCTTCTGCATCTTCTATAGCAAAGGGTCTTAACAGCAGTCTTTCTGTTTCCAATGTCAGCTTCACTTTATTTCACTCCGTTTTGAATTTTCGCCGCCTTGAGAGTGTTTTTCATCAGCATGGCAATGGTCATCGGCCCTACACCGCCCGGCACAGGGGTAATATAAGATGCTTTCGGTTCCACCTCCTGATAGTCCACGTCACCGCACAATTTACCGTTTTCATCTCGGTTGATGCCTACGTCCAGCACCACTGCCCCCTCTTTGACCATATCCGCTTTCACAAATTTCGGCTTGCCGACTGCCGCCACCAGTATATCGGCACTCTGACAAATTTCTTTGAGGTTTTTCGTCCTGCTGTGACAGATGGTAACCGTACCGTTTTCATGGAGCAGGAGCATAGCCATGGGCTTGCCGACAATGTTGCTTCTGCCGATGACAACGCAGTTTTTACCGCTGACTTCAATGCCCTCCGAATGTACCAGTTCCATCACTCCCGCAGGGGTACAGGGCAGAAAATGATAATCTCCTATCATGATTTTGCCGACATTCGACGGATGAAACGCATCTACATCTTTGAGCGGAGAAATGGCATTGATAACTGCCTTTTCATCAAGGTGCTTCGGAAGCGGAAGCTGGCACAAAATACCATTGATTTCCGGCTTGTTATTGAGTTTCTCCACGAGGGCAAGCAATTCCTCCTGTGTTGTTTCCGCAGGCAGGGCATACTCCTCCGATACAAATCCCACTTCTGCACAAGCTTTCTTCTTATTGTTCACATACACTCTTGAAGCAGGGTCATCGCCTACAATGATAACAGCCAGCCCCGGAATGATTCCCTGTGCCTTTAGCTGTTCACATTCTGTTTTGACTTCTGCTCTCACCTTTGCAGAAACCTCTTTGCCACTGATTACTTTTGCCATATTCCTACACTCCTTATCCTGTTGTTAATCCTGACCGAACCTGAAATTCTTCCACTGTCATTTTTGCTTCTTCGGCTGCCTGAGAAAGTGTCAGCAAGCCTTTTTTCACCAGCGAAACAAGGGTAGACAGCATTCCTTTTACTTCTCCTCTTGCTTCCCCTCTGGCTTCTCCTCTGGCTTCTCCTCTGGCTTCTCCTCTGGCTTCCCCCTCTTGCAGGATTTTGTCGTAAATTTCACACATAGAAATCCCTCCTTCCTTGGTTTCATCGGGTATCGCATTATATTCCTCCCTGAAACGCTCATCTTTTGAAAAAACGCTGATCATATCGATTACCTCTTCGGGATGCTCCAGCTTTTGATGAGTGGGATGATAGTCCTCGCCATTGCTCAAGGCATTGAAAAATTCCGCAATGACCTTGAAGTCAGATGTAAATGTTTTGATCTGCTCGGAGGTCATCTCCCTGACAGAGTAAAAATTCACTTTGTAGTCATTGACAAACGGCAATAATTCTTCGGGAATCTCCATGCAGGAATGGAGGGTTTTGCCGCTTGTCCATTGTTTCCTGCCAAAATAGATGACCAGTGTAATCACGGGATAACATTGAGGCAGTTTTCCCTTCTTTTTGCGGTTGTACTGGATTTTATACTCGGCACCGTCATAGCTGAATATTCTGAGTGCCATCAGGTCATCTACATCGGACTGATTTTCCAGTCCCACAAATGCCACCTGAATCCCTGCATGGTGCCAGTACTTTGACACATCTCTTGCTTGTGCATAGATTTTCCGATTGGACTTGAAATGCGATTCCTTGTCAGCGGGAATCAGTTCATCAGGGGCAATCACTGCCCTGCCGTCAAACAACAGTCCGTTGACAATATCCGCAAACACTTCATTGTACGATTCCAGTGTCTTGGCTGTCATGTCTTTCTGTGCCATTCTCTTCACTCTCCTGTTCATACCCCTCATAATACAGAGGCTGTTTTTTCGTGTCAGCGGCTTTGAATGTCCGCTTGCGGAACACGACCAACAGAATGATACCAACCGCCACGGTCACGCCTGCCAGAATCTGGGATACACGCAGGTGCAAAAGCGGTGTATAAAGGCTGTCCGTCCGCAGTCCCTCCACTAACATTCTCTCCAGGCCGTACCATATCAGATACAACAGGAAAATTTGTCCGTCATACTGCCGCCATTTCCTGCTGAACAGGTACAGCAGTACAAATCCCAGCAGGCACCACAGGGATTCATACAAAAAGCAGGGGTGTACTCCTACACCACCGGTATTTTCACTGACCATTCTCCACGGCAGGTCAGTCGGGGTGCCGAATGCTTCCTGATTGACAAAGTTGCCCCACCTGCCGATACCCTGCCCGATGAGGAATCCCATCACAGCAACGTCCATAGCCGCAGGGACGGGGACTTTTTTAATTTTGGCAGTGATACCCCCTCCCAGCAAACCGCCGATGACACCGCCGTAGATGGCAAGACCACCATTATGAATGGCTAAGATTTCATTCATGTTCTGAGAGTAGTACTCCCACCGAAACAGCACATAATAGAGTCTTGCCCCGATAATCCCGCAGATAAATCCTACAATGACGCAATCAATAAAAGCGTCCTGTTTGATACCGAAATACCGCAGGATTTTTAAAGCAAATGCCAGTGCCAGCAAAAAGCCTGCACCGATGATAATACCGTACCAATAGATATTGAAGTCGCCGACCCGATAGGCAACAGGGTCAATGTCCATTGTCAGCCCCAGACCCGGAAATTCCACATTGTACATTGTTACACCTCACCGATTCTTTTGCACAGTTCCACAAGGTCATCAAACGTTGTCAGCATTCCTGCCTGACGGCGGAGTGCGGCGGCACCGTGCATTCCTTTCAGATACCAGGCGGCGTGCTTTCTTGCTTCTTTCATGCCGCTGTATTCTCCTTTATACTCGCACAGCGTTCGGATATGGCGGAGCAGAACCGTGATTTTTTCGGCATCGGATACCGGCAGTGATGGTCTGTCGTGACCCATGAGCATGGCAATTTCCTGAAAGATCCAAGGATTGCCCAATGCCCCTCTGCCGACCATGACCAAATCACACCCTGTTTCCTCCAGCATTTGAGCGGCGGCGGCGGCACTGGTAATATCCCCGTTGCCGATCACGGGGATATGGACAGCCTGCTTGACCTCACGGATAATGCTCCAGTCGGCCGGCGGCATATACTGCTGTTCCCGTGTACGTCCGTGGACGGCAATGGCATCGGCTCCTGCCTGCTCGCAGATTCTGGCAACCTCTACGGCATTGACAGAATGGCTGTCCCATCCCTTTCGTATCTTGACCGTCACAGGTACAGGTACGGCTTGTTTGACAGCTTCCACGATTCTGCCGCATAAATCGGGGTCTTTCATAAGGGCAGAGCCTGACCCGTTCATGGCGATTTTCGGGGCAGGACACCCCATATTGATATCAATAATGTCAGGACGGTACGACATGGCAACCACAGCCGCCTGTGCCATGACTTCCGGCTCATAGCCGAACAGCTGTACTGCCGCAGGACGCTCCTTTTCGGACAGCTCCAGCAGTTCCTTGGATTTGTCATTATGGTAGACAAGACCCTTGGCACTGACCATCTCCCCTACTACATAAGCTGCCCCGAAATCTACACATAATTCCCTGAATGCCCTGTCCGCCACCCCTGCCATGGGTGCTAACGCCGCTATGCCGTGAATCGTTACATTTCCGATTTTCATTCTATCACACTTCTTTTTCCATCACAAAATCATCCATAAAATAACCGCTGCCAATGGGATTTTTCTCGGCACGCACCTTGACAAATCCCATACGTTCATAAGCGGCAATACTGCCGTCATTGTACTTGTTGACATTGAGAAACAAGGACGGCAGTTCCATCTGTCGTGCCTGCCCGGCAAGGAACTGCACGGTATCGGCGGCAATATGCTTTCTCCGAAAATCCTTATGGACATACAGCTTAGAAATATACAGCCTGCCCTGCTTGGGATAAAATGCCGTAAAGCCTGCCTTTTGTCCGTTCCAAAGCAGATAATAATACTGCCAGCCTTTGTCAAGCTGCTCTGTGATGGCGGAGGGGGACTGAAACATTTGTATCATATAGCGGTTCTGTTCTTCGCCCAAAATAGGGTCATAATGCTCCCTGACGATGGAGGAAGCCAGCTCCGACAGTTCCTGCACCTCAGTGTGTGTTACTTTCTGAAATTCCGTCATGACAGATACTCCTCCAGTGTGATTTTGTTCTCCATGATCTCCTTTGCCGCCGCTTCACCGACATAGCGGATATGCCACGGCTGATAGGCAACATCGGTTTCCTTTACTTTTTCCTGCGGATAGCGGAGGATAAATCCGTAGTCTGCCAGCACGGCATGAATCTCCATAAAAATACCTTCCATTTCCGCTAACTTTTCATCGGTGTCAATGGTTTCCCCTGCAAAGTACAGGGCAAGGTCAAGACTCAAGCCTGTCTGATTTTCGGAACAGCCTGCCTTTGCCTGATGGTCATAGGCATATTCTTCTCCATAGTCTTGCGTATATTGTGCAATGAGTGCTGTCTGCTCCTCTGCCGTCAGATAGGCACGGTTGACTTCAATCTGCACTTCCTGAAGCAGCATTTTTTCCCGCAGCTGCAAAAAATGCTCATAGGTCTGCTTTTCGATACGGAATGTCTTTCCGAAAAAGTTTTTGGCTTCCGTCAGTTCCACACTGCTTTCATAGTCCTGCGGCAGCGGATGGGTACGATTGACAAGCACCAGATAATCCGTTTCTTTTGTCTTGGCGGTTTCTGCCATGCTGACCGTGCTTGTCTGCTCGGTACGGCAGCTCCCAAGCAGCAGTACCATGACAGCCGCCAGCAGGACAGCCAGTAATTTTTTCATTGATTGCCTCCTTGCAGCAAATGCTGGTCTTCCGGTGCGACTGCACCGGCATAACGGTTGTAAACATATCCCTCAGGCACATCGCCCGTTTTGACCCGTACCCCATAGTCCTGTCTGTGAACATATCTCCTGTACAGCATGACGGCTCCCATGCCGAATACCAACAGACTGATCCATTGTGACGTGGACAAAAGCCACAGGTGTCCCCGTATGGCATCGCCTCTGAAAAACTCGTCCGTGAACCGCAGGACAGCATACAGAACAAAATAGACTGCTAACACGCTTCCCTTGGGCAAACGCTTTTTCATGCAGTAAAGCAAGATGGGAATTATCAGAAGATTGCCGGCAGCTTCTATGAGCTGTATCGGAATCCGCACGGCTGTTTCCGCAAAAGGGGTAGAATAGACCATGCCCCATGTGGACTCCATTCCATAACAGCAGCCTGCCAAAAAACACCCAATCCGTCCAAACAGATGAAATGCCGGAATGGCAACGGCAAACACATCTGCATACAAGCCGAAATCCTGGTTTGCGGCACGGCAGTACCAATAAGCGGCTGCCACTGCTCCGAGCAGTCCTCCATAAAATACCATTCCTCCAACGGCTTCCCAGAAATTGATAAACAACCTGTCAAGCCTTGTCAGCATATAAAGCATTTCTGCCCCTGCCACGGCTCCCCCTGCGGCAAACAGGGGAATGTTGAACATCTGGATATAACTCAGATCCCTGCGTTTGCGGCAGGTGAGGAATAAGATTCCTCCTGCTGCTATCAGTCCTGCCAGTACACAAAGACTGTAGGAAGAAATCGGTCTGCCGAAAAAATCAATGAATGGCAGCACGCTTCTTACCTCAATATGGCATGGCAGCAGCCGATACAGGCAAATGCCAGTCCGCCCAGCACCAGACCGATAATGCCGCATACCAACCCGGCGGCTGCCATACCGCCCCGCGGAACACCATAGGCTGCATTCTGGTTGCCGCCCATGACACCCAGAATAATGCCACCAATCCCGCTGATAATGGAAAGAACATTCATCACCGTGGCGACCCCTGTCTGAATCGCCAAGGCACCGCTGATCAATGCCAAACCGATACTGCAAATGCCGAGTATCATGCCGACCATGGCAAACTGTCTGCCCGGAGCATCATAGGGCGGCATCATAGAAAAGTCATCATGGGATGGAGAAGAAGTTTCCCTATGCAAGCCTGCTTCATGAACAGGATTGATGATCGGCTGTGTATCCTCATTGTTAAAATACGGTGTTTTGTTATTCATACCATTATGTCCTTTCTGAAAGTAATTGTTTGACAATTTCCTCGGTATGCATTCCTCTGGAACCTTTTACAAGTATTGCTTCCTGCGGTTCAATGGAAGCGGAAAGAGATTCATAAGCTTCCCGATTATTGGTAAAGTGGTACACCTCCGGACAGCCGTTTTCTACAGCTCCTTGAGCGGTATGCTCCGACAATGCCCCCACCGCCAGAAGTCTGTGAATGCCGATTTCTGCCAGGTGCTTTCCCACTGCATAGTGCAGAGCGGCAGACTGCTCGCCCAACTCCAGCATATCTGCCAGTACAGCGGTTGTCCTGCCCTTTGCCACGCTTTTCAGCACGTCCAGCGATACCTTGACGGCTTCGGGACTGGCATTATAGCTGTCATCCATGAGCAGTACCCCGTCCGGCAGTTCATGGAACTGCTGACGCATCGGAGCATTGCGGTAGGTCAGCAGCCCCTCCTGTATGACAGTATCCTCCAGCCCCAGTGCTTTGCCCACTGCCAATGCCGCAAGGGCATTGCGGACACTATGCTCTCCGAGGGCAGGAAT
>ONUD01000124.1 GCA_900320925.1 uncultured Eubacteriales bacterium | reverse complement strand
TTCGGAGGTGCTGGCATCTGCCTTGGCAGACAGAATGGGCATGAACCATGTTCGCTATCAGCTTGCTGTGTACAAGAAAACACTTGTGACACGATGTAAGAATATCTGCACAGAGGAGGTAGGGATCTGCTCCATTGCAGAAGCAATGGGAGATGTGACCTATCAGGAATTGCTGGAACGGTTTCCGTCAAAACAGTTGACAGATATGCTGTTATTGGACTATCTGACAATGAATCCTGACAGGCACTTGAACAATATCAGTGTACTTGTCCGCAATGATACACAGGAAATCTTGGGGATTGCACCCATTTATGACAATAATCTGGCATTGCTGCCCTACTATATGCCCTCGGACGGGACAATTGAAAATTATGTTGACAATGACAATGGCTGTATCTGTGCGGCAGACAATTCTACGTTTGCAGAACTGTTGGAACTGATCAAGAGTCCGTATGTTGCCAATCAAATCAGAAGTCTTAAAGGGTATCGTTTTCCGTCTGCTATTCCCCGTGCAGGCATTGCCGATGAGGTGCTGCAACGGCAGGTCAGCCGTGCCGAACAGCAGTTAAAGGAGTGGACAATGTGAACGAGGAAGTTAAAAAAACCTTGGAAGCCATGGCAGACAGAAAGAATTTTCAGTTTCAGTCCCGTATCATACCGAATGCAGGCAATATTCTTGGAGTTCGTATGCCACAGTTGCGGCAGTATGCCAAAGAGTTAGCAAAAAAGCCGGAAATACCCACAGGAGAGGACTTCTATTATGAAGAAGTCATGCTCAGGGGCATGGTGATAGGTTACAGGAATGTGCCAATTGACAGACATCTGGCGGATATGGCAGACTTTGTTCCCAAAATCAGCAACTGGGCAGTCTGTGACAGTTTTTGCAGTACGCTGAAATTCACGGCAAAGAACCGTGAACAGGTATGGACGTTCTTACAGCCGTATGCCCGTTCCGACAAGGAGTTTGCACAGCGTTTTTGTGCCGTCATGCTGTTGGATTACTTTGTGAACGAGGAGTATATTGACAGGACGCTTTCCCTGTTGGCGGAAATTGGCACGACACAGTACTATGCTTCCATGGCGGTGGCATGGGCATTGGCGGAGTGCTATATCAAATTCCCTGAAAAGACCCTGCCCTGTATCGGGTCGTTTGACGAGCCGACCATCAGGCGGACGGTCAGAAAGATTAGCGATTCCTACCGTGTGGAGCAGGAAAAGAAACAACAACTGAAAGAAGAATTTTTATATGACAAGAGAAACGGCTAAACGAAACATCAGAGGCTTTCCGCTGGCATGGCAGACGCTTGCTCAAAAGGATATAGAGGAACGTGCCTATATCACTGTCGAATTGGTGCCTGTGTTTGAAATGGAGGACGGGTATTTTCAGATGACGGTCAACTACAAAGTGAAGCTGGAGGACGGCTATATCCATGGAAAAGCCATGAATGTCAATGAATTTGCCAAAATGCATGAAGCGGCAGCACGGGGAGAAGTATTTCGTATCATGTATTTGAAATCCTCGAGAATTATTATTGAATTGGAAGAAAAGGAGGCATGAAGTGTGAATATTTTGGAAACGGACGGTTTGACAAAGGAATATGCCCATACAAAAGTAGTGGACGGTGTGTCCCTTTGTGTACAGCAGGGGGACATTTACGGCTTTGTCGGAAAGAACGGTGCGGGCAAAACAACCCTGATTCGTATGATACTGGGGCTGACCAATGTAACGGAGGGCAGTTTTCGCCTGTTTGACGGGGAGGATCTCCGAACGGCACGAAAGCGTGTGGGCAGTCTGATAGAAAGTCCTGCCCTGTTCCGCAACATGACGGCAAAACAAAATCTGGATATTTACTGTACCATGCTCGGTGTGGAGAAAAAGACCATTCCTGACATTCTTGATACAGTGGGGCTTGCCGACACGGGCAGAAAAAAAGCAGGTGATTTCTCTCTTGGCATGAAACAGCGTCTTGGCATTGCGATTGCTCTGGTAGGGAATCCTGATTTTCTGGTGCTGGACGAGCCAATCAACGGTCTTGACCCGACAGGGATCGTGGATATGAGGGAACTGCTGCTGACGTTGAAGAGTCAGGGCAAAACCATTTTTGTATCCAGCCATATTCTCGGAGAACTGGAAAAAATAGCGACCCGTTATGGCATTATTGCTTCGGGGAAGCTGGTGGAGGAAATCAGTGCCGAGGAACTGGCAGAGAAGTGTATAGCGGCAACGGTGATACAGGTCAGTGATACCGAAAAAGCAAAGGAAAAAATTGCTGCCATGCTGAAAATCCAGCAGGAAAGCATAGAATGTGTCAAAGACAAGCTGTTTGTCAAGGAGAAAATTTCGGATATAGGAGAAGTGACGAATGCCCTGTTCCAAGAGGGAATCGTGGTATCGGGCATTACTTCGGAGGAAAACAGTGCGGAAAAATACTTTATTCGGAAAATGGAGGGAAAATAATGGGCAGGCTGATTGTATCCGATTTCAAAAAGCTGATCAGGTGCAGAGCCTTGTGGGTATGTGCCGTGATAGGCTTCTTGACCGGAATGCTGATGACAGTGCTGTATGATATGGCATGGAAAAACATGGAGGATTCTGCCAATTATCAGATGGTACTCTCCTTTTTTGCACAGGCCGGCATGGATGCCGATACCTCCAAACAGCTTTTGTCACAGTTCCCGAAAGAGGTTTTCTGGCAGTACATCAATATCCTGCTGTCGGACGGCAGTATTCCGATATTTGCCGCCATTGTCATTAGTGTGTTTGTGGGAGCGGAGTACCATGAAGGCACCATGAAAAATACCCTTTCCAGAGGCTTTTCAAGACAGAGTGTCTATCTTTCAAAATATCTTGCCTGTGTGGGAGCAATGGCCATCACCGTACTGTCCTATGTACTGGGGGGCGGCATTGTGGCGGCAGTGAAATTTGACCTGACCACCGATGTCAGTGAGGAACAGATGGCAGTGATGCTGCTGGCTTATACGGCACTGCTGCTTGCCTTGACAGGGGTGCTGATGCTGATTGCCGTGCTTTCCAAAAGAACGGGTCTGTCCATTGCCGTGAGTCTGGTGGTACCCATCATTGTATCTGTCGTGGTGCGGATTCTGACAGTGGGGTTTGATTGGGTCACGAAAGCCGTGAAGTACTGGCTGTTTGATACACAGACAATGGTGGGAACCCTCTATGAAAGCGGGGACATTGCCATAGCGTTTATTGTGGCAGGGATTTACCTGACGGTATCGCTTGTCTTAGGGATTCTCGTATTCAGGCGGCAGGAAATTCGGTAATTTCAAAAAAAATAGTGCAATTGTGCAGGAAATATGGTATAATGCAGATATACCGAAAATGAAAGGTGAGATTGGAAATGAGTATGGGAAAAATACTGGTCGTGGATGATGATATCAACATCTGCGAACTGCTGAGATTGTACATTGAAAAAGAGGGCTTTGAAGTGGTGATTGCCAATGACGGCGGTCAGGCTGTGACGAAATTCAAGACAGAAAAGCCTGACCTTATCATGCTGGACATCATGCTGCCGGTGCTGGACGGCTGGCAGGTATGCAGGGAAATCCGCAAAACCTCACAGTGTCCCATTATCATGCTGACGGCAAAGGGCGAGGTCTTTGACAAGGTGCTGGGTCTGGAGCTGGGGGCGGATGACTATGTGGTCAAGCCGTTTGAAACCAAAGAGATCGTGGCAAGAATCAAGGCAGTCATGCGGCGTGTCGGCGGAACAGCCGCCAGTGAAGAAGCCGTGGAAAAGGAACTGAAAGAAGTTCGCTATGAAAAACTGGTCATCAATCTGACCAACTATGAACTGCGTGTGAATGGCGAGCAAATTGATACGCCTCCCAAAGAAATGGAACTGATTTACCATCTTGCCAGCAATCCGAACAGGGTGTTTACCAGAGACCAACTGCTGGATGATGTGTGGGGATTCGACTACTACGGCGATTCCAGAACCGTTGATGTGCATATCAAGCGGCTCAGAGAAAAGCTGGAAGGCGTTTCCGATAAGTGGGCATTGAAAACCGTATGGGGAGTAGGTTATAAATTTGAAACTAAAGAATCATAACTTTTATGCCAAAAAGTCGATTTTCAGAAAATACATGAATGTCAGTGTTCTGATCGTCTTTTTCAGCTTCCTGATACTGGGAACCATTCTGACACTGACGATCTCCAATTACTGGTCCAATGAAAAGCGTCATGTGCTGGACAGGAGAGCCGATAATGTGGCAACCTTTATCCGGAAGAATGCAGCCGTGGATAACTCTGTGGAGGGAGGATTCGGAAGAATCTATCTTTACCATCCCGATGCCGTCACGGATCTGATGAAGCTGTATGTGGATGATGTAGGGGTGGATGTCATTGTGACGGACATCAATGCTTCTCCCATCATGGTAGTCAGTGCCAATGAGTCGATTGCCAAAAATAAGCTGATTGCTCCCGATATTGTGCGAAAGACGATTGAGGACTCCTCTTATTTTGCCAAGGGGACAATGGGCGATATTTATACGGAGGACAGATACATCTCTGCCCGCCCTATTTACTACAACGGTCAGAGCAGTGTGATGGGAATCGTGTTCGTGACGTCGGACATCAGTGATATTGCTTCCTTTACCGACATGGTCATGAAGGTATTTATCCTGTCGGCCATTGCGGCACTGTCCATTTCCGTACTGGCAATAGGGCTGTTTTCCTATAACCTCACAAAGCCCCTCAAGCAGATGGCAAAAGCCACCCGACAGTTTGGAAAAGGAGATTTTTCCGTCAGAGTCAATGTGAGCAGTGAAGATGAAATCGGGGAGCTTGCCAAATCGTTCAATCATATGGCAGAATCCCTGTCAGCGTCCGAGCAGGTTCGCAGAAGCTTTGTTGCCAATGTGTCGCATGAACTGAAAACGCCCATGACGACCATTGCAGGCTTTATTGACGGGATCCTTGACGGCACGATTCCAAGAGGAAAGCAGAATTATTATCTGAGCATTGTATCGGATGAAATCAAGCGTTTGTCAAGGCTGGTACGTTCGATGCTGGATCTGTCCCGACTGGACAGCGGGGAGATGAAGCTGAATTATCAGAATTTTGACTTGCTGTCAACCCTTGTGACCATCATCATTACATTCGAGCAGGAAATCAGCAAAAAGAATATTGAAATCAGGGGACTGGAAGAGATTACCCCTAAAACCGTATACGGTGACAAGGATCTGATTCATCAGGTGGTGTATAACCTGATTGAGAATGCCGTGAAGTTTACCAATGAAAACGGCTATATTGCGTTTCAGATTACGGAAGATGCGGAACAGGTTGATTTTTCCGTGAAAAACAGCGGTACGGGTATCGCTCAGTCGGAGCTGCCGCTGGTATTTGACCGCTTCTACAAGACCGATAAATCCCGCAGTAAGGATAAAAAAGGCTTAGGACTGGGCTTGTACCTTGTCAGGAGCATTATCCGAATGCATGGGGGCGATATCACGGCAAAAAGTGAATACGGTGAGTATTGTGAATTTGCCTTTTATCTCCCCAAACAGCAGACCAATCATAAAAAAGCATTGCCTTGAGGAGGTGAGACAATGAACGATTTGGAAGAATGGAACGACTGGCAGGACAGTGGGGAAATGGACTTCGAGTTTCCGCCCGTCCGTCCCCGCAAAAGGGGCAGAGGCATTAAGGCAATGCTGTGGGGATTGTCTGCTTTTTTGCTGGTGCTGGCAGTGGGGGTCATTGTCATCGGCATGAACAGCAGCCGCAGGGCAGATTTTTCAATCCTGTTCGATGACAAGAGCCGTACCGTGCCATACAACAGCCATGCAGAGTCTTCTTATGCCGCCGATCTGAGCCTCCCCGAAGCACCGCAGGTCTCTGCGGACAGAAACGGACCGCAGATCTCTGTCACGGAAGTGTCAGAAG
The DNA here is from genome assembly GCA_900320925.1 of uncultured Eubacteriales bacterium. Lineage (GTDB taxonomy): Bacteria > Bacillota > Clostridia > Oscillospirales > Acutalibacteraceae > UBA1213. The sequence goes on along the minus strand of ONUD01000124.1, from coordinate 1,556 downwards.
AGGAAATCAGCAGTGTTGCTAATCGTGCCTACCGCAATGCTTCACCGTCCATTGTCTGTATCACCTCCTATCAGGCAGGAACGGATTACGTCCTGAATCAGAGCGGTGAAGGCTCGGGGATTGTTATTACCGCTGACGGCTACATTGCTACCAACAGCCATGTGGTAGATGACAGCAAGGACACAGGGGTCATGATTACCCTGAGCGATGGTACACAGTATCTCGGAACCGTCATTGGTGTGGATACCAAAACAGACCTTGCCGTAGTGAAAATTGATGCGGTCGATTTGAGAGCCGCAGAATTTGCCGATTCCTCCCGTCTGTATGTGGGGCAGGAGGTGTATGCCCTGGGCAACCCGGGCGGTGCCAAATTTTCCAATTCCCTGACAAAAGGAACGGTATCGGCTCTCAATAGGGTCGTGTCCACGGGCTATGTGAAGTATATCCAGACCGATGCGGCCATCAATCCGGGCAATTCGGGCGGTGCCCTCATCAACGAGGAGGGACAGGTCATTGGCATGAATACGATCAAGCTGGTCGGTACGGACTATGAGGGCATGGGCTTTGCCATTCCCAGCAATCAGGTCATTGCCATTATCAACAAGCTGATTAAATACGGCTATGTGAATGACAGAGGTACGCTCGGCATAGAGGGTACCAATTGTACCCTGTATCAATCCAAAGCCAATAATGTCCCGCAGGGCGTGGTCATTACCAAGATTTTTTATGACAGCCCCCTGTATTCCCATGTCAAAGAACAGGATATTATTACTGCCATTAACGGCGTGACCATCAGGAACTTTACCGAATTTATTGATGAGCTTTCGGCATTCAAGCCTGAGGATGAGGTGACACTGACACTGTTCCGTGTCCCCGAATCCAAAGAACGCAGACCCTATAGCTTTCAGGTGACGGTGAAGCTGATGGAGGACAGAGGAGAATAAAAACAGAAAGTGTGGTCAAAGATGATGACCGCACTTTCTGTTTTTTTACAGTTGTTCCAAGATTTGCTGTATGATTTCGGCACGATTGAAAGGGGTAATGAAATAAAAACCGTCAGCATGGGACTTGATTTGTTGTGCGAGTTCCACTGCAATCTGTACGCCGACGGCGGCAGCTTCTTCACGGCTTATGTCAGGACGGAAGCGGCTGACCAGTTCATCAGGAATCTCCATGCCGGGGACTTCATTCTGCATGAAGCAGGCATTGCGGTAGCTGACCAGCGGCATGATGCCTGCCAGTACCTTGATGCCCTTGGCACGGGCTTGGTCGAGGGAGGCAAGGGCATTTTCTGAAAAAATCGGCTGTGTCAGGACAAATTCCGCACCGTTGGCCATTTTTTTGTCCAGTCGTTTCAAAGCGTGTTCTGTTTTGCGTGGTGCAGGGTCATAAGCCCCTCCCACTGCCATCGGGGAATCGGCAAACACATCTTCATTGAGCCGGCTGACCAGCTCCATCAGGCGGGTGGAATCAATATTGAAAACAGGCTTGATAATGCCCCTGTCGGTTTCGGCAATGTGGTCGCCCGTGACGGCAAGTACCGAACGGATGCCTTC
>ONUD01000123.1 GCA_900320925.1 uncultured Eubacteriales bacterium | reverse complement strand
CAGGAATAGTCAGACGTATAGACGACCTCGGCCGTGTTGTTATACCGAAGGAAATTCGCAGGACTCTCAGGATAAGAGAGGGCGACCCTTTGGAGATATATACAGATTCCAACGGAGAAGTTATTTTCAAGAAATACTCGCCAATCGGAGAGATGTCAGGATTTGCGGAGCAGTATGCAGAGGTGCTGAGCAGGATCTCCAAGTATCCGATTCTCATCAGTGACAGTGACCATATCATTGCGGCGGCGGGCATTTCCAAAAAAGAGATGCTGGAAAGACGGGTATCCTCCGTTTTGGAGGAGCATATGGAAAAACGCAAAAGCTTTTATGCCAGCACGGGAGGAGAAAAAGCACTTCTGCCTGTGGAGGGAATTGAGCGAGGAGCTTCGGTGATGTATCCTATCATTTCTTCGGGGGATGTCACGGGTTCTGTCATCATGCTGTTCGGAGAGGAGCATAAAATGCCAACCGAAATCGAAAACAAGCTGATCCAGACGGCAGCGGCCTTTTTAGGAAGACAAATGGAAGATTGAACCATCTGCACTGTGGGGAGAAACCTACAGTGCAGATTTTTAGTTGAAGAATGGGGGAGGAAGTGGTAAAATGGGGGAGAGGTGGTAAAATTGAGAAACGAACAGATGTCAGAAGCCATGTGGACAGGGGCAGTGTTAGCGGTGGTGGGAGGATATTTTGATGCCTACACCTACATAGCAAGGGGCGGTGTGTTTGCGAATGCCCAAACAGGGAACATTGTATTGTTAGGGGTGAAGCTGATGGAAGGCGATGTGCTGAAAGCGTTGACCTATTTCATCCCGATACTGGCATTTACCGTAGGGATATTCGTTGCGGAGTATGTGCGGAAAGTGGGCAACAGCCGACACCTGCACTGGCGGCAGATGATTATTTTGATAGAGATTCTTCTTGTCATAGGAACAACCCTCATGCCGAGGACGGGGACGTGTGACATGATAGTCAATGTATGCATTTCCTTTGTATGTTCGTTGCAGGTGCAGAGCTTTCGGAAGATAGATGGCATTGTGTGTGCGACAACGATGTGTACGGGCAATCTGCGGAGTGCCGCCGAAGCACTGGTACACTACCAATACAGCAAAGAATCCCGTGACCTGCACAATGCCGTGAAGTACACTGCCATCAACCTGTTTTTCATCATCGGTGCGGCACTGGGGGCATTGTTGACATCACTGTTCGGAGAAACAGCGGTGATGTTTTGCACTGTAGGACTTTTGATCGTATTGGTGCTGATGTTCCGTAAGCCTGCATGAGAGGGGCAAAATATCCGTTTGTGGAGTGCAAATTGCAAATGGAAAATGAACGGGGAGTTAAAAGTATGAACAAATTATGAACAAATCAAAAATTATTCATAATTTGTTCATGTATAACCTGCCTATAAATTATTAATAATATGTAACAAAATATATAAAAGAAGCAAGGGGAAAAGAGGATTTGAAGAAAGATTGGTTAAACTGCACAAAAATAAAGCGGTTTATTTTACGGAAACAATTTAAAAAAATCAAAAAAAAGTATTGACATTTTGTTAATAAAGAGTTAATATATACTCAACAAATGAACCAAGCGTTCCTCCCTTCAGAGCGTGAAGTTCAAAATAAAAATTTTTTAGAAAGAGGTAATCTACCATGACTCTCCAACAGAAACTGCTCGCTAAGCAGAGCAAAAAAGGCTTCACACTCGTTGAACTCGTTGTCGTTATTGCAATCCTTGCAATCCTCGCTGCTATCGCTATCCCCGCAGTTGTAGGTATCATTGACAACGCTCAGAAGTCTTCCAAACAGTCCAACGCTTCTTCTCTTGACTCCGCTTGCAAGCAACTCTATGCAGGTGTATCCGCAGGCTCTATCAATGCTAGCTCACCTTCAGGCGAACTCGGCGGTTTGGCTACTTCCAAGCTTCCTGCTGCTAACGCTACTACAGCTACCAAGAGAACTACTGCCGGCAACCTGAAAGTACAGGATGCTATTGATTATGCAGGTCTGAAGTCTTCTTTCGATGGCGAGAATGCCGCTGACTATGCTTACAGCACAACAGACGGTACTATCGTTTATGTTGGCAGTGCTACTTCCTCAGGCTACACCACCATGTCTGACTGGACCACCACTCTCAGCACTCTCTATTCATAATAACTGAGTGAATTACCTAAAAACCCGAAACTTCGGTTTCGGGTTTTTGTTTTGTGCAAGGTGGCTAATCAGAGAAAAACATATTTGTTGGAAAACACAAAGAAAACGGATAATTGCATAAATATTTAACTGAAATTATTGCTATCTGCACAAATTATGCCTTTTTCCAAAATAAACATTGAAGTCCGCAAATTTTTGTGATAAAATAATAAAAAGGATATTATAACCGTCAGTGTGTTGTGGAATCTGTATGCTGGCGGTGTAATATTGAGGTGCGGCGATGGCCGAAACGTTCAATCTTTTATCAAAATTTTTTAAGAGTGTGGTGTATTTATGAAATCAGTAGCAACTGTACTGCAAGTCACCAGAGGACTTTTGATCCTGACTCCCTCCGAGTATGAAAAATCTGACGGCGGTTTGCAAATCAAATCCAGAAAGGGACCCTCCGGCTCTGAAACAACATTTAATGTTCCTCAGGTGTTCGAACTGAATGATTCATTAAAGGAGCGCCCTTACGAAAAATCCGAGGAACTTGCCGCTTTTGTCAAACGCTGTGCCGAAAGCGTCAATATGGAACTGGGCGACCTGTTTATGTGTATCGAAGATGAGGACGTCCTGATTACCAAAGAGTATAAGCACCCCCAGGCAAAGGAAAAGCTTTTGCCTACATTTGCACGTGTCGAGGCAGAAAGCGTCCTCCATCAGGAGGTCGGCAAGTATACCATCCTCAATTTTGAATATGGTCAGCAGTATGGCAAGGCAAGCAAAGCCGAAGATGTTTCAGCATCCCTCTTTGCCATGAATACGGGTCTGCTCACAGACATCCGTGCGAATTTCGAGGCCGCCGGTCTGCATATCGTCAAGATCGCTCCCCCCATCGCCGGTATGCTCTATACCTCTAAAACCGACTTGAACTCCGCTACAAGAGCCATCGCTGTTATCAGCATGGACTATGCGGCTACCCGTCTTGTGGTGTTACATAATGGTGCCCCTGTTTTCCAGCAGTCGTTCTCCAGTATCCTTGAGGATGTGGCAGAACTCTTTATGCTTGAATTCGGTATCAGCAAGCTCGGTGCCCTTGACCTCATCCGTCAGGAAGGCCTTGGTATCTGCAACAAGTGCCACTCCGCTCAAACCAGAAAACAAACGATGACCATGCTCGACAATGCGGCAGGCGAGATTCTCCGTAACCTCAGAATGGTCATCTCTACCATGCGTATCGACATCGACCAGATCGTACTCTGCGATACACTGGCAAAACTGCCCAATATCGCTGCCTACTGCCGTCAGGTCGGTCTGACCGCCCCCATGGAAAATGTTGTCAACCTCTTCTCCGGCAATGCCAGACCTCCTGTTGCCAGTCAGGCCGCTGCCCAAAAAGGCTATGACGCTACGTCCTTTATTACTCTCAACGGTCTTTTGAATATGCCCATCAGCGAGGCCAACCTCCTCAGAGGTAATGTCCTTGCCGATATGGTCAAGGAACATAAATCCAAACTCGGGAACGTCGTGGCAGGCGGTCTGGGCTTTGCTGCCGCTGTATGGATGATTGCTGTCGGCGGTTGGTGGGTTGCCCTCCAGATCAGACAAAACAACGATATTGCTACCCTTGCACAACCCAAATATCAGACCGCTGAAAAACTGGTCAATGACGAAAAAGAATATATCGAAAAATTAAAAAATCTCGAAATTGATGTGGCTACCCTCCCCAGAACCGTCATGAAAACTTCCGGCGTTGTGACACACTTCTTTACCGATATTGATGAACAGGTCGAAAGCACTTCCGGTCTTACTTTCCAGCACAATGCGCAGAGGGTCGATACCACCATCGTTACCAAAGACTTCGATTCGTTCGTTGACTTCAAGTATAAAATCAATGATGAAGGATACTTTAAAATGAGCGACCGATTCAATGCACAAAAAGTCGCTCTGAACGGCAATGCCGAAAATACCGTTTCCGGCTATACCGGCGGCATTAGTGTCACCATCACCGAAAAGGCTCAGGAAGAAGGTGCTCAAGAGTTTACCAAGGAACTGGAACAGAAAGAACAGGAAGCTGCTCTGAAAAAAGAACAGGAGAAAAAGAAAGCTTCTTCCAATGAGTCATCCTCTGCTCCTCAGACCAGTCAGGCATCCTCTGCCTCTTCGGGTTCTGCGGCATAACAGACTTGATGAAAAATAAAAGTGTACGCCGTATCCGAGGCGTTACCCGATGGAGGTAAAAGTAATGAACAAAAAACAGGCAAAAAAACAAGTCGCTATTCCCGGCTTTATATGGGCTATCGTTGTGATTCTGGTACTGTGCATCGTGTTTATGTTCCTCGTGCAGAAGCCGTTCTCCGAAAAAATAGATACCTATAATACGGAGCATGATGCCGCTCAGTCTAAAATTACGATGTATGAGGACTACCTCAGCCGTAAAGAAGAAGTGGAAAAAAGTATTGCGGAGATGAAGGAAAAGTACAACGAGGAAAGCAAAAAACTGTTCGTCAATGCAACACAGGGTCCTGCTGATATTCAGAGAATGGTGAATAACCTGAAAATTTCTCTGAACAATGTGGATATTGCAGACCCCGGTGTGGATGGCGAAGGAAGAACTTCCTCAACAGGCGATCCGCTCTATGTTACCAGCGTTTCTTTTAACTTTGAGGGAACAGAGTCTGAACTGCTCGATACACTGGATTACTTTGAACTGGAATCAGATGGTTCTTACTATGTGGAGAGCTTGACCGCTACACCGATCGTATCGCTTGATGCCAACAGCCGTGTCGTTTCTCTCAGTCTTTCTGACCAGAAGTTCCATATCTCTGTGTCACTCAGCCTTTACTTCTTCCCGCCGAAAGTCGATGAAGTAAGCAACGCTCCGATTGTCTCCGGCAGTGAGGCGGCTGTCAGCCCTGCCGCTGCCACAGAATCCTCTGCTGCCTCTGCTGCATGAGTGACTTATGCAGATCCTTGACTATCTTCAAACAACAGGCGGCATCCTCTGGCTGGTCGCCTGTCTTCCCTTGGGAGTGTTCCTGGCATGGCTGGCAGTGTGGGTCATTAACAAAGTTCCGGCCTCTTGGCTGTGTGACTACGGTGAAACACCTGCCCCCGAACTGCTGACAGGCAGCAGGGTCAGCTTTCGACGGGAAGGCATCCTGCTGTCAGTGCTGTCGGTGTTGTGCCTTGCCCTTTGCAGGGTACAGTTCAATCAGGGCTTTGATGTGTATTTTATTGGTTTGGCAGGAATCATTTTTTTTGCACTGATGATTGCTGTGTGCGACCTGAAGTATATGATTATCCCTGACCAGTTTACCGCTGCCGTGGGTATCATAGCGGTGGGACTCAGCATATATGATATAGCAAGAGGCTTTCGGATCCTCCACTTTGTATGGTGGTCGCCGCTGTTAGGGGCAGTCATCGGTGCAGGTGCCATGCTGCTGATTGACTTTATCGGTATGCTGGTCTATAAAAAGGAGGGCATGGGCTTCGGTGATGTCAAGCTCTTTGCAGCAGTCGGTCTGCTGACAGGCTTTCCGGGTACCGTCTATGCCTTTCTTATTTCACTGCTGACAGCAACCGTTTGCTTCCTTGTGATCCTTGCCGCAGCAAGGCGTACTTCCCGCCCTGCGGAAGCGGAGGAGGAAACAGAAGAATCGGAACAGGAAATCCTGACGGCACAGTCCTATCTGGCATTCGGCCCCTATATCACCGTGGCACTGATAGGTTATATTGTACTGTTTGACGCTGTCCATTTCCTGGCAAACAGTTATCTTGAGCTTTTTCATTTTTAACGGGAGGACATTATGAGAGTAAGTAACTTGAAAATCGGACAAATTCTTATCAATTCGGGCGATATTACCGAAGAACAGCTTGCGGAAGTGCTGCAAAAACAAAAAGAAGAACAGAACAAGGGCAAACGTGTAGCAGATCTTCTGATTGAGGATAAGATCGTCACCGAACAACAGGTTTGCAAGGCTCTTGAAAAACAGCTGTTTATTCCTTATGTGGATCTCGATGAGGTCACGCTCCCCGAAGATGTCAGCAGCCTCATTCCCGAGGAAATGGCACAGACCCATATGGTTATCCCTATCGAACAAGAGGGACGTTTCCTGACAGTGGCAATCGGTGACCCGCTCAATTATCAGGGGTTGAAAGATATTTCCATTGCCGCCAAAATGAAGATACGCCCCGTTATTGCAGAACCGTCTAAAATTGCCGGCAAGCTCCGTGAACTGTATGCGGCTCAGAAAGCAATCGACGATGCAAAAGAATTCCTCGAATCCAAGGGCGGCAAATCACAGGCACAGCTCGAAGCAGAAGAGGCTGCCAAAGACTCCAATGCCAATGACCAGCCGATTATCCGTTTCGTCAATACCATGATCGAAGAGGCCATCTTCTCCAAGACCTCCGATATTCATATTGAACCAATGGAAAAATGCCTGCGGATCCGTTTCCGTATCGACGGTCATTTGCAGACCTACATGGAAACCAGTCCGGAACTGATTCCCTCCGTTACCTCCCGTATCAAGTTTATCGGCAATATGAACATCGCCGAAAAACGTATCCCGCAGGACGGCCGTATTAACTACCGTGTCGGCGGAAAAGAAATCGACTTCCGTATTTCCGTTCTTCCCAGCCTGTTCGGCGAGAAGATCGTTATGCGTATTACGACCTCTCTGGGCATGGAACTGAAAAAGGAAAATATCGGCTTCCTCCCCGAGAACCTGAAAAAATTTGACCACCTCGTCAAAAGTAACCGTGGTATCATCCTCGTTACAGGTGCAACCGGTTCCGGTAAATCCACCACCCTCTATACCGCACTGCATGAGGTGATGGCGGAAGATATCAACATCATTACCGTTGAAGACCCTGTCGAAATGATCTGCCCCGGTATTACGCAGGTACAGACCAACGAAAAAGCAGGTCTGACCTTTGCGGCAGCCCTCCGAAGCATCCTCCGTCAGGACCCCGATATTATCATGCTCGGTGAGATCCGTGACGGCGAAACAGCAGGTATCGCCGTCCAGGCAGCTATCACCGGTCACTTGGTGCTTTCTACCCTCCATACCTACGATGCACCAAGCTCCGTTGCCCGTCTTGTCGATATGGGCATCGAACCTTACATGGTGTCCTCGGCTCTGCTCGGCATTATCGCCCAGAAGCTGGCAAGACGTCTGTGTGTGGAATGCAAGGAGGCCTACAGCCCTGACCAGAATGAACGCATTGCCCTGGAGCTTGACCCGAATGAGGAAATTACCCTCTACAGAAAATGCGGCTGTGACCGCTGCAACAAAAAGGGTTACAAGGGACGTATCGCTGTGCATGAGGTCATGATGCTGACCACTACCCTCAAAAGAGCCATCACCGAAGGAAAAAGTACTGATGACCTCCGTGAACAGGCCATCGCAGAGGGTATGATACCGATGAAAGAAAATGTCAGACGAGATGTCATTGCGGGTCTGACCTCCTATGAGGAGTTTATCGACATGACCATCTCCAATGACTAATATATTATTTAAGAATGGGGTAGATGTTAAATGGATTTTTACAGCCTTGTAAAAGAAGCCGTCAGCAAGGGGGCTTCCGATATTCATATCGCTTCCGGCAACCATCCGGCTTACCGCCTGCACGGTAATGTGTTCTTTACCAACGATCCGGCTCTCAATGAAGCCGAGGTCACTGCCATTATCAAGGCAGTACTCAATCAGTCCCGTTTTGAAACGTTCCTCCAGACAGGTGAGGCCGATGCCGCTGTGGAGATCGGTGAATGCGGACGTTTCAGAGCCAATGCCTTCAGACAGCGTAACGGTACCGCTTTGGTACTGCGTGTTATCAACAGCGTTGTCCCTGAATTGTCAACACTGAACCTGCCAAACTCCATCAGAAAAACCTTGGATCTGAATTCGGGTCTGGTGCTGATGTGCGGCCCTACCGGCTCCGGTAAATCCACCACACTGGCAGCCTTGATTAACGAAATCAATAAGTATAAAAGTAAGCATATTATTACCATTGAGGACCCTGTCGAGTTCCTCCATACACCCAAACGCTGCATTATCAACCAAAGAGAAATCGGCCTTGACAGCCGTTCCTATCCGATGGCACTGCGTGCTGCCATGCGTGAGGACCCCGATATTATCCTCGTCGGTGAAATGCGTGACCGTGAGTCTATCCAGATCGCCCTGACCGCAACCGAAACCGGTCACTTGGTATTCTCTACCGTACATACCGAGGGTGCTGCGAAAACGATCGACCGTCTTGTTGATATCTTCCCGCCCGACCAGCAGCAGCAAATCAGAGTCCAGCTTTCTACCTCTCTGAAAGCGGTTATCTCTCAAAGACTGCTCCCACGTGCTACCGGCGGACGTATTGCAGCGTTTGAAATCATGTTCTGTACGACCGCTATCAGCAACCTGATTCGTGAAAATAAGGTCGCCAATATCCAGCAGTCTATCCAGCTCGGTCAGCAGTACGGCATGATTACCATGAGCAAGAGTATTGACAACCTCCTTGCACAGGGTCTGATTACAGAACAGATTGCAAGAGCCTGGAACTTTGATATTGGCGATACTGATGCAAGAAGATAAGAGGTGAATGTAATTGAAGTATAAATATACGGCGATGAACGCCAGAAACCAGAAAAAGGAAGGTACTATCGAGGCGGATACCCAAAGTCTTGCTGTCAGTATGCTTCGTGACAAGGGTCTGATTGTGCAGGAAATCGTGGAATCAGGCAAAAGTGACGGCGAAAGTATCTGGAATATGGACATCGGCGGCGATATCCATACCAGAAAAATCAAACCGAAAAAGCTGCTGATGTTCTTTAACCAGATGGGCATGATGATGAGAGCAGGTATTAACCTCTCTATGTCCATGGATATCATGATCCAGACCGAAAAAGATGTGGGTATGAAAAAAATCCTTCAGGAAATCAATGAAAACCTCTACAGTGGTTTTACCCTCTCCCAGGCCATGAGAAACTTTGCCGGCTTTCCGGGAGTGTATCTGAGCATTATCGAAGCCGGTGAGGCGAACGGCCGTATTGATGAAGCCTTTGAACAGAGTGCTTTGATCTGTAAAAAAGGTATGGCTCTGGCAGGCAAAATCAAGAGTGCCATGATGTACCCCATTTTCCTGATTGTGCTGGTTATCGGCGTTATTATCATCTTTACGGTATTCGTTATTCCACGATTCAAAGGCGTGTATGACGGCTTCGGTGCGGAATTGCCGGGGATTACCCAGGTACTGCTGAATTTCTCTGACTTCCTTATCAACTACTGGCTGATTACCGTGATTGTGGTGGCAGCACTGATTTTTGGCTTTATCATGCTGAAAAAGAATAACGACAGGTTTGCCATGATTGTGGCAGAATATCTGCTGAAAATCCCGCTTGTCGGCCCCATCATCCGCCAAAGCTCTTTGGCACGTTTCTGCCGCCTGATGTCTACCCTGACAGAGGCCGGTATCCCGATCCACAGGGCAATGGCTCTGGCAAGAGATGCCGTACCAAATATCTTTGTCCGTGAAAAGGTGCAGTTCGTGCTGGACGATGTGCAGATCGGCGTGACAATCAATGAAGCAATGGCAAAGCACCCCGTCTTTGATTCGATTCTCGTTTCTATGATTCGTGTCGGTGAGGAATCCGGTATGCTGGGTGACTCCCTGATGAAAATGGCGGATCTCTTTGAAACACAAACCGATGAATCGACACAGAAACTCACAGACTCCATGACACCGATTATGACCGTGATTATCGGTGTTGTCGTAGGTTTCCTCGTCGTCGGTATGTATATGCCTATGTTCGGTATGTACAGCATTATCAAATAACAGATTTGTCTTGCAGGTGAAAAGGCAGGCTTGGCGGTGCAAGTCTGCCTTTTTCAGAGTATATTCATAAAAAATTTACAATTTTTTAAAAGATAATTTGTTGGAATTGCAGATAAAAAAGAACTTGAATCAAAATTTATTTATAGTATAATGGAACTATACATAACTTGTTATCAATCGGTTGAAGGGAGAAGAACTGATGAACCAAAAGAAAATTCCAAAACGGAACTCTAAAAAGGGTATGTCATTGGTGGAATTGCTGGTCGGCGTGACGATTATCGCCATGGTGATGGGTTCAACATCCGGTGCCATCGTAATGGGATATAAAACAACAGTGGATAACGCTGCCAAAAATCAGGCGGCTGCCAGAAGTGCTTCACTGAATGAACTGCTCATGTATGGCATCAAAAACTATGACTTTATTGACAGTACGGATGTGCAGGATCACCTGCTGGATCTCACAGATGCCAATAATGCTGTCCATAATATGGCTGTGAGCGTTTTCCCTGATGTGCAGTACTCTGTGGATGCTGACTATCCCGATAGCCACTATGACCTTCAGTATAATATCGATCCCGATGCGGAGGAGATCCTCCAGGGAACGTCGTCGGCAACCATCAAAGGAATCCGTATCAGAACCGCAGCAGCAACTCCTGACGGCGGATTTGCCGAGATTGTTTCGTTTATGCCGTATGCTGACCAGTAAGGAGGGGAAGAAACCATGAGAAAACGTGTACGCTCCAAAAAAGGTCTGACACTGGTGGAACTGGTTGTGACAGTGGCCATTCTCGGTATCGTGTCGGGACTGTCACTGACTATCGTGGTGTCGGCAATGAATAATTACTCGGAAGCCGCCATGATGGAAAAAGAACAGAATGTGGCACTGCTGCTGGAGGATTATCTGGTGAGGAATGCCCGTGTCTGCCGCAAGGCAAAGGTGATCAATACAGGAACGGTCTCAGCAATCCCCGATACAGCCAGTTTCGGCTTTTATGTTGCCGAGGTGAATGATGTGGTCAGGACGTTTGACTACAGTCTTGCGGGCGAGAAAGAAAAGCTGACCTATGAAAACGTGAAGCAGGTGACAGTCAGGTTTGAACGTCAGAAGAGGGATCAGAGCGAACTGGAAGACGGCAGCTCCATTTATCTGAACTACAAAATCGAAATGGACAGCGGCTATACGCTGACAGGTCAGACCGTGATGAATAATATTGACAAGGAAGAAATGGCAACCTTGATCACGGGTCAGACAGACCGATTTGTAGATTATTCTCCGTCATATTCGCTCATCGTTACAGGCGTTGATACAGCTATCGTCTTTAACTTCTAAAGAAAGGAGAATGAAAACGGTATGAAACAACCTGTTGTGAAAAACAGTAAAAAAGGTCTTACTTTGCCCGTGGCTATCGTTATCAGTATCGTATTGGTGATTCTGGCGGCAGGTCTGATCTTTATTGCACTCTCCAGCCTTTCGGTCACTACCGTGACGGTCAACGGCAGACAGGCATTCGTTGATGTCAAAAGTGCTTTGGAGTATGCCGAATCTTACTACAATACACAGGTGGAGGACTACTCCGCCATCGGTTCACCGGTAGGGGCAACAGAACGCCGTGTGGAGTACCTCTCCAAGAGGGAAAGAGAAAATGCGGTGACCCATGCCAGTGAAACCTATTACCAGATTGGTGACAGCAGTGTGATTTCCAGCAGCAATACCTATGTGCAGGCAGAATATAATCCTGCCAGCGGCAGCGGTGATTCTGCTACGCTCAAACTGACAGGCTATTCCCATTTTTCCGATGCATTCGGGAAAAGAGGTAAAATGGTGACACTCTCCGTTACGTTTAACATCGGTGCGGCAGGCTCCCAGAACCGTGTGACCGTTATCAGCAGCAGTACCCCTACAGGTCGTACTGTGGCATCCGATACGATCCACCTGAATCTGAAACTGCCCAAGGAACTGCATGACAAGGGCTGGGCATTGTGTTACTATATCTGGACCTATAAGGATACCAGAGGCCACGCTTATATGAGCAACAGTACCGGCTCTTGGAAGAACGTCCCGTCCACTTTGGAGGACGATATTCCGACATCGTACTATCAAAGACTGATCGACTCCCAACAGGAAAGTGAGAAAGAGGAACCCAACGGTGCATGGTCGGGCAGTACCGCAGGTCTTCAGGGAAAAATGATTTCCCAGGGCAGCGGTTGGTATGCCGGTGACTATAAGATGAACGAGAGCCGTGTCAACTTCTTCAATATCATTTTCGGTAAAGAAGGTACCATGCGTAACAGCGACGGTGATATCAATACCCAGACCTGTGAGATGTTCCATCTTTGGTACCTCAATGAGGATGATAAAAACATCTACTTTGAATTCCTGAACAATCCGAAAGGTGCTGATAACCACTATATCGCCTATTACAGAGGCGGCGGCTGGAACGGTATTGACCATCTGGATGATACCATGGTCGTTTATGTCAGAAACCAGAAAACCACGGTGCATTTCAGGGCAAAAGATGATAATAACAATGAGGTGACCAATACGGCAGGTGTTTCCGCACCTGAGATTACCAGTATTACCAATTCCGACGGAACCGCTATCAGCGGCAGATCCTACCTTGTATCCGCTGGCAAATATTCTGATACCAAATACGGCTACAAAGAATATACAGGCAACAAAAAAACCTCCGGTATTACCATGGAATATGAAGGCTGCGGCTGGTGGGTTGCCAATGTAGAAACGAAAAAGACATTCAATATCTCTATCCAATACAGGGGCGTTACCTACAGCCTGTCCAGTGTGATCCCTCATGCGGACAGCACGGCTCCCGATGCTACTCCCGAAGCATGGATCGTGATGGATTCCGTGCTGGGTGGGGCAGGCAGCTATGTCAACTACCTGGAGTCCCATGCCAGCGAACTGTCTGCTCTGAAAGCTATTGGGGCAGAGGCGGAATCGGCAACTTCTGTGACCAAATATGTGACGATTCATGCGAAGAACTATAATACCGATGAAAAGTCCTCCCCGAAGCTGAACTATTGGGCATCCCTGCTGGATTCATCCTCCAAGCGTGAGGAACTCTATAATGTCATGCAGGAAGCATTCCTTGCTGTGGCAAGTGACTACACAACGGACAGCTATCAGCCATTGGCGGACGCTTTGAACGGCACGGGTACGACTCCTACGGAGATCGGTGCTATCGCTGTCTATAATGACAAGGACTTTATCCGTAACCAGTCGGGTTCTACCGCCAGACAGAAAATAGATGCGGCGGATGTTGTGTACAGCGGCTATATTGACCGTATTAATACCGCTTTGGCAGGTTTGGTCTCCGCAACAGCCGATGAAGGTCTGCTCAATCAGTTGCAGGCTCTGATTGCACAAGGTGACACGATTGCCAACAATAAGAGAAACTATGACAATGGTGAGTATGTTGCCTTTATGATGCCGACGGCTTCTTATGCCGTTGCCAAAGCTGACTATGCAACCCACAACCTTACCAAACAGCAGGCCAATACAGATATTGCCAACCTCACTTCTGCCATTGCTTCTGTCAATGCAAAGATGATTGCCAGAGACGGAATGGACACACTGATTACAGAGGGACAGTCCTATCAGAGCGATGAGGGCTATGAGGAATCTTACAGAACGGCGATGGTGACAAAACTCGTGGCGGCAGAAACCATGCAGGCTACGGAAGAAGTGTCCTATAATGATTTCAATACCTGCATGGATGAGCTTCGTGACGCTATTGATGCGGTGATTGCACACCCCGTTCAGCAGTCTTCCGAAGAAGAATCCTCTCAGGAATCCTCTCAGGAATCCTCTCAGGAATCTTCACAGGAAGAATCCTCGCAGGAATCTTCCGAAGAACCTGTCGTGCTGGATACAACAGGCTACGATACAGCCGTTTCTATTGCCAATGCACGTCTGAACTATGTGAGCGAGAACTATACCGACCAGACAAAAGAGAACCTTCAGAATGCCGTGAACCAGGCTATCGCTGACAAAGCGGTGGCTACGACACAGGCACAGTTGGATCAGATTGCAGAAAATCTGAACAAGGCAATTGACAGGCTGACCATCATCAAGCCTGACATGAACCAGACAAAACTGGCTTCTCAGGGCAAAACAAGAATCTACTTCCATGCTCCTGTGGACGACAGTCTCCGCTATCGGATCAATATGATCGATGGTGACGGCAACACGTCCTTTACCCCGATGATTGACAGCAGCGGTACACCGAATACTTTCATTAAACAGGAAGGCGGCAGAACAGACTGGTACTATATGGAACTTGACAGCAGTGTTACCAATAACCAATTCTGTCTGGCTGTCCTGAATGAGGCGGGCGAGGAAATTGCGACCTCTCCGCTGGAATATAACCAGAACGCTTCTGACAAGTATGTGTTTGTGAATGACACAGATCCTGCCCATCCTGTTGTAATGCTCAGACCGTTGACAACCTTGTATATCCCGACCGCTGATGCCGATCTTCAGATGCTCGGTTCTATCAAGGTGAAAGTGCAGGGTACCTCGGAAGTGATTCCTACCCGCAGTGAGGGAAGCTACAGCGTGGTGGATCATAACAATCAGGTGCATACGCTTTCCTATTGTATGGCTCATTATGAAACGGATCCCACCAAACGGCTTGAAATCACCGCTTCCAATACCGGAGGTCAGATTACCAGAGAGGTGACAGTACCTGCCAGCGGTGAATTTGTAATCGTGATGGACAACACGGCCAACCTCGTGAATGTCAACGCCATCTATCCGAGAACCTATACCTCAGAACCTGCCGGCGGTACACCGGGTACGGGTGGTACGGTGGCTCCCGCAAGCGGCGGCTACAACATTGAAACAATGGCTACGGATCCTGTCCTGAATGTAGACTTTACCGATCAGATTACACTTGCCAGTGATGAACAGTGTGTCATCGTGGATACCAAGGGAAGCTATTCCAATCCTAATATCTATATCTGGAACAGTACATCGGATCAATTGACACCATTATGGCCTGGCAACGGTATGATTCACCATTCCGGCAACTATTACTTCTATACATTCCCGAGCAGTTACCGCAATGTCATTATCTCCCATAGCGGCGGCAAAAGTGTTGACTATGCTCTCGATGCCTCCAAACACTGCCATATCCTGTCTTTGGGCGGTATGAGCAGCGGTGAATATACCGTTAATACCATTGCCAAACAGGATTATGTTCCGGGCTACGTTGCCGGCGGCGGTGGCGGCGGCGGTGGCGGCGGCGGTGGCGGTGGCGGCGGTGCCTTGATTACAGAACCCGCCAGCTAT
>ONUD01000069.1 GCA_900320925.1 uncultured Eubacteriales bacterium | reverse complement strand
TGTTGTTACTGTGGCGGTAATCGTTTGTATTGAACATAACTGAAAGGATACTTGTTTCAATTCTGAAAGGAAGTGAAAAGTTTATGCAGTGGATTCCCGTATATTTACTCTTAGCCGCCGCAGCATATTATCTTACTTTGCGATGATAACGCGAGATAATAATTGCTATGACTCAGTTGGTTATATATTTTGACGGTTGTTTCGATGAGAGGAGGTGAGATTATGCTGAAATTTATCATTGTTGGAGGAATTATTGTTGCAATCGGTATTCTTTGGCCTACTAGCGTCTATTGATGTTCGCAAATACCCTTAATGACTTTTCAGCCAAAGGTGATGTACTCCATCATCTTTGGCTGATTTTATCATAAAGATTCGTTTTGAAAAGTGTATAAATTGCCATTTAAAAGTAATTTCTCTGTTGCAAACAGACAAGAAATACGGTATAATGGGATTGAAACGGAGGTTGAAATATGGAACTGAAAGCGGAAAATATTTTCAAAAGCTTTGGTGAAAAGGAGGTCCTGAGAGATGTTTCCTTTGAAGCACAAAGCGGTACCGCACTGGGACTGCTGGGCAGGAACGGGGCAGGCAAAACTACCACCATACGCATTATCATGGGAGTCTTTTTCCCTGACAAGGGCAGTATCTCCATTGACGGCAAGCCTATCAACAGAGATAAGATCCGTATCGGCTATATGCCCGAAGAGAGGGGGCTGTACCCGAAAATCAAAATCTGCGACCAGTTGGTCTATCTGGCACAACTGAGGGGAATGTCCAAAAAAGATGCCCTCACAGCGTGCGACCAATGGCTGGAACGGCTTTCCATGAGCGAGTACAAAACCAAAAAGCTGGAAACCCTCAGCAAGGGCAACCAACAAAAAATACAGTTAATTGCTACACTGATGTGCCATCCGCAAATCGTCATACTGGATGAACCTTTTTCAGGGCTTGACCCGGTGAATGCCATGCTGCTCAAGGACGTCATCAAGGAGATGATGGCAGACGGTGCAGTGGTGCTGTTCTCCAGCCACCAGATGAACTACATAGAGGAATTTTGTGAAAAAATCGCCATTCTCAACGGTGGGAAGGTGACGGTCAGCGGCAAAATCGCCGATATCAAACGCAGCTATCCCCGTGACAGGATTGCCGTTACCTCGCCTCAGCATGAAACAATTGCCCCCTTCATCCTGCAAAACATGAGCAGTCATGTTACCGATGTACAGTCCGATGAACAGGATTCAAATACGGTCATTGTCAGATTAAAAGACCCTGCTTTCAAAACCCGAATGCTGGCAGAGCTGTCTGAACAGCAGTTTGACATTGACTGTTTCAGGGTATGCGAACCATCACTGAACGATATCTTCGTTCAATACACGGAGGGCGGAATATGAAACATATATGGCAAGTATTCAAGTTTGAATATCTCAACTGCATCAAAAACAAGGCGTTTATCATTACAACCATTATCATCATGGTGCTGATACTGGGAATGTCACTGGTACCCGTCATCATTGCAGGCATCCAGGAATCGAAAGAGCCTACCGCTGTCGGAGAGAAGCCTGTCATTGGTATCATCAACACGGCTTACGAGGACAATGACATACTCCAAAGCCAGTTCCGCCTGTTCTATCCGGACTATGAACTGGCGTTTTCCGACAATATGGAGAACCTGAAAGCCGGAGTGGACAGGGAAGATTATGTGTTTGGTGTTGTTCTGGAGGAACCGCTGAAATTTATCTACGTCACGAAAAACAATGCCCTGATGAGTACGGAAACCGACACCCTCGGTGCTGCCGTGCAGTCGGTATACCGTACCGCTGTGTTTACCAAGCAGTACCATATCAGTGAAGAGGACGTTGTCACCATCATGAATGCTCCCATCACTGCCGAAACCATCACAACGGGTACCGACCAGACCAAAAACTATCTGTCAGCCTATATTTTGATTATGATTATGTATATGGCGATTGTCCTGTACGGACAGATGGTATCCCAAAGCGTTGTGACAGAGAAAAATACCCGAGCGATGGAAATGCTCATCACCTGTGCCAAGCCGACGCACCTCATGTTCGGAAAGGTTATCGGTTCCGGGCTGGCAGGACTGACACAAATGGTGCTGATTACCGGAGTGGCACTGGCTTCTGTAGGGACGATTTCCTCGCAGTCACTGCCTGTCGATTTGACATCCATGTTCAGTTTCTCTGTCACCCATGTCATCTATGCCCTGATTTTCTTCCTGACGGCCTATTTCATTTACTCGTTCCTTCTGGGAGCATTGTCCTCCCTTGCCTCCCGCAGCGAAGATCTGAATACCCTGACAACCCCTGTCATGATGGTGTTTGTCATTTCGTTTATGATTGTGATCATGGGCATGACGAGCGATGCCATCAACAGTCCTTTCATGGTCGTCTGTTCATACATCCCGTTCACGGCACCTCTGGTCATGTTTGCACGCATTACATTGGCAGACGTTGCCTTTTATGAAATCATCCTGTCCATTGCCATACAGCTGATTTCCATTTACCTGTTGGGAATGCTGGCAGCCGCCATCTACCGAATTGGCGTCCTGATGTACGGCAATCCCCCGAAATTCCCTGAAATCATCAAGCTCCTCAAGGAACAGCACAAAAATAAGAAGCTGCAAAAAAATGCATAAAAAAACAAGCAGGCCTGATGCCTGCTTGTTTTTTTACTGCATAATTTCCGCAATGGACTTTTCCAGCCCCTCTGCATCCAGTCCGAACTCGGAAAGCAGACCAAGTGCAGGACCGCTGTGGCCGTAAATATCCTTGATACCAATCCGCTTGACGGGAACAGGGCAATACTCTGCTGTCACAGAGCATACGGCTTCCCCCAGACCGCCGATAATACTGTGTTCCTCAACGGTGATGATTTTGCCTGTTTCCTTTGCGGCCTTGATGATGATCTCCTTGTCAATGGGTTTAATGGTATGCATATTGATGAGTCGTGCATGAATCCCCTTTGCTTCGAGAGCATTCACGGCTTTCAGTGCTTCATTGACGACCAGCCCCGTTGCAATGACGGTCACATCACTGCCGTCTTTCAGGGTGATGCCCTTGCCGATTGCAAACTGATAGTGGTCGGGGTCGTTGAAGGTATCAATAGCCAGCCTGCCGAGTCGGATGTAAACAGGTCCATGGTAAGCATAAGCAGCCTTGACCGCTTCCGTCATTTCGTAATGGTCGGCAGGGTTCAGGATGACCATGCCGGGGATGGTTCTCATCAGGGCAAGATCCTCACAGCACTGATGGGTGGCACCGTCCTCACCGACAGAGATGCCTGCATGGGAGCCGGCAATTTTGACATTCAGGTGCGGATAGCCCACGGAATTTCTGATTTGTTCGTAGGCACGCCCTGTGGCGAACATGGCAAACGATGCCGCAAATGGTACTTTTCCGCAGGCAGCAAGACCGGCTGCCACACCGATCATATTGCCTTCTGCAATGCCGCAGTCAAAGAACCGGTCGGGGTATGCTTTTTTGAATATATCGGTCTTGGTAGCGGCTGCCAAGTCTGCATCCAGCACCACAATTTCAGGATGCTCCTTTGCCAGCTCGCAAAGTGCCAGACCGAAGCTTTCTCTCGTTGCAATTTTCATGATATTAGCCCTCCAGTGCTTTCAACTGTGCCGTCAGTTCCTTGATGGCAGTCTCATATTGTTCGGCATTGGGTGCTTTGCCGTGCCAGCCGACCTGATTTTCCATATAGGAGACGCCTTTTCCTTTGACGGTACGGGCAATGATGGCAGTCGGTTTGCCCTTGATGGTTTTAGCTTTTTCAAAGGCAGCTTCTATTTCCTCGAAGTTGTTGCCGTCCATGTGGAGAACCTCAAAGCCAAAGCCCTCAAATTTTTTATCGAGAGGTTCCAGACCTGCCACCTCATTCACATGGCCATCAATCTGAAGTCCGTTGAAGTCCACGATGACGCAGAGGTTGTCCAGCTTCATATGGGAAGCAAACATAGCGGCTTCCCAGACCTGCCCTTCTTCGCATTCCCCGTCGCCGAGCATGGTGTAGACACGATAATCTTTCTGATCATATTTGGCGGCCAGTGCCATACCGCACGCCGCAGAGATTCCCTGCCCCAGAGAGCCGGAACTCATATCCACGCCGGGGGTTCTTTTCATATCGGGATGTCCTTGGAGCATGGCACCGATATGACGCAGGGACTTGATTTCGTCTGTAGGGAAATAGCCCTTGAGAGCCAGTACCGCATACAGTGCGGGACAGCAGTGACCCTTTGACAGCACGAAACGGTCACGGTCAGGGTCTTGCGGATTGTCGGGATTGACATTCATCTCTTTAAAGTAGAGGTAGGTCATCATATCAGCAGCCGAAAGAGAACCGCCGGGATGTCCCGATTTTGCGTGAAACACGCCCTCCACCGTCCAGATACGCACCTGACAGGCGAGCTTCTGCATTTCCAAAAATTCTTGATGATTCATGTTTTTACCATTCCTCCCATTGCATGATAACAAATTGCCATCCGCTCCAATTATAACACACAAAAAAGTAAAATGCAATCGACAAGTTATTTTTTATTCCGATTTTTTTGCTGCCGATGTTTCCGTGCTGCGTTTGACGTGCATCGTATAGGTGATGACAAACACGATCACGGCCACTCCCAGACCGATCAGAATCAGTCCCCATATCAGATAAGCAACCGCATCATTGCCGGCAGCATCGTTGTCTTTGATGTCTCTGACGGCGGTATCGGTACTTTTGCTGTCGTGATTGTGGAGTTTCATTTCCGAATTGAGATGATCTTTCAGCTTTTCCCAGTCTTTTTGGGTCAGTTCGGAGTTGTCAACGGAGGTTTCCTGAAAGGTCACGGAAGGTTCAGAGCTTTCCTCTTCCTCCTGATAGGACTCTGTGGGTTCCTCGTCAGACACGGTTTCCTCTATATAGGAAACGATGCTCTCCTCCTCGCTGTATTCCATCTGGCTGCTGTCATAGTAGGAATAGGATTCTTCGGGTTCTCTTGCCCATGGAAACGGATCTTCTTCTTCCACGGTACTCGATTCTTCCTCATAGGACGGTTCCCATTCGGGTTCATAAGACGGCTCGGTATCGGCAAACGATTCCTCTTCCTCGGACGGCTGTGAAACCTCTTCATAAGAGGGTTCTTCCTCCATGCTGCTGTCCGATGATTCCAAAGGCGGCTCAGACACTTCTTCTATGCTGCTTTCCTGCACGGCGGACGGCTCGGACAGCTCTGAAAGTTCCTCTTCCGCCAGTACCGGCACAGAACAGCCCATCATCCCTGCCAGCACCAACGTCCATACTGCAAAACGGAGCAAGCTTTTTGGATTCCTCATAACCAAATATCCTTCCGTAAAGATGTTTTGATACTTCCCCATGATTGTATCACACTCTCTATCCGGAAATCAAGAGTTTCTTGCAGGCAGTCACGCAAATTCCGCCTGATTTTTCATTTGTTTGCCGTTTCATAGCTCCTTGACAAAAGAGGGAATTTATTATAAAATAAAGTGATAAGTGATTCCTAAAAATATAACATAAAGTGAGATTTTGCATATTAAATGAAAAATGGAGGAATATGGTTATGAGCTTCAGTATCTTGGGTACAGGCAAAGCCGTACCTGAATATGTTTTGACCAATGAGGAACTGTCCACGATGGTCGAAACGAATGACGAGTGGATACGCACCAGAACCGGCATACAGGAACGGCATATCTGCAAGTCCGAAACACTGACGGAACTGACCGTGAAAGCAGCCAATGCCGCTTTGGAAAATGCAGGTGTCTCTCCCGAACAGTTGGATCTGATTATCTGCTCGACCATGAGGGGGGAAAACATCACTCCCTCACAGGCCTGTGTCATTCAAAAGGAGATTGGTGCGACCTGTCCGGCATTTGATGTCAATGCCGCCTGTTCGGGATTTATCTATGCACTGGACATTGCCGACGGCTATTTTGTCAGAAAAAAGGTCAGGTATGTGCTGATTGTGTCCATGGACAACCTCTCCAATATCATTGACTGGAAAGACCGTGCTACCTGTGTGCTGTTCGGTGACGGCGGTGCAGCGGCCGTGCTGGGGGAAGGGGATGACCTGCTGTCCATCAACCTCACGGCTGTCGGCAATGACAAGGTTCTGCGGATTCCCCACGGTACGAATTCCTCTCCATTTTATGAGCATGACGAGGAACGTGCCGTACTGCACATGGAGGGCAATGAGGTTTACAAATTTGCCGTCAATGCCATGGCAACCGGCATTAAAAAATCCGTGGCAGATGCAGGGCTGGAAATGAAAGAGGTGGACTGCGTGATCCCTCACCAAGCCAATATCCGCATTATCAATGCTTCTGCCAAGAATCTGGACATTCCGAAAGAAAAGTTTTTCTGCAATGTCATGCACTACGGGAATACGTCCTCAGGCAGTGTGCCGATTGCACTGGATGAAGCTAACCGTTCAGGCGTGCTGAAAAAGGGTGACATCATTGCCATGTGTGCGTTCGGGGCAGGACTTACCACGGGCAGCTGTGTCATTCGCTGGAACAAGGGGGAAGAAAAATGACCGCATTGGTTTTTTCGGGACAGGGTGCCCAGTATCCCGGCATGGGAAAGGAACTGTATGAATGTTCCCCCGCCGCAAGAAACGTATTTGATATGGCGGAACAGATTCGCCCCGATACCCTCAGACAGTGCTTTGAGGGAACCAAAGAAGAACTGTCCGTGACAATCAATACACAGCCCTGCGTATTCATCACCGACCTTGCCGCCGCTGCGGCAGTTGCCGAAAAGGGGATCAAAATTGACTGCGTGGCAGGGTTTTCTTTGGGAGAAATTGCGGCGATTGCCTTTGCAGGAATGTTGTCGTATGAAGAAGCCTTTCGTCTGGTTTGCAAGCGGGCGGAACTGATGGACAAGGCGGCAAAAGAACACCCCGGAGCAATGGCGGCTGTGATGAAGATTTCCCCCGAAATGACGGAAGAAATCTGCTCACAGTTCGAGAAAGCTTATCCCGTAAACTACAACAGTCCTGCCCAAACCGTTGTAGCGGCGGCACGGGAGGAAATTGACGCTCTTTGTGACAAAGTAAAGGAAGCAAAGGGCAAGGCCGTAAAGTTAGCTGTCAGCGGTGCCTTCCACTCCCCGTTTATGGATGAGGCGGCCGCCGGTCTTTCGGAGTATCTGAAAGGCATTGTTCTGTCGGAACCGAAAATGCCCGTGTATGCCAACTGCACCGCCGAGCCGTATGCAGGCAATTACAAGACCCTGATTGCGGCACAGGTCAACCATCCCGTCAGATGGCAGAAGTCCGTTGAAAACATGATACAAAACGGTACGGATACCTTTATCGAGGTCGGTGTCGGCAAAACGCTGACAGGGCTTATCAAAAAAATCAATGCAGATGTAAAAGCTGTAAATATAGAAAATAAGGAGGGACTTGATACTCTCTGAAGAGTATCGGGGCAATACGATGTTTGAACTCACAGGTAAAACCGCTATCATTACAGGTGCTTCCAGAGGAATCGGCAAGGCCATTGCCATGAAGTTTGCAGGACAGGGAGCCAATATTGCCTTTCTGCATTTCGGTGACGGCGAGAATGCCGCACAGACCGAACAGGAACTGAATGCCATGGGCATCAAGGCAAAAGGCTATGAATGTGACGTTTCCGACTTCAACGCTGCCAAAGCACTGGTCGAGGACGTGATTAAAGAATTTGGCGAGGTGCATATCCTTGTCAACAATGCCGGCATTATCCGTGACGGACTCATGCTTTCCATGAAAGAGGAGGACTTTGACAGGGTTATCAGCGTGAACCTCAAGGGTACTTTCAATATGACAAAGAGTGTCTATCAGCACTTTATGAAAAAACGCAGAGGAAGAATTATCAATATGGCATCAGTTGTCGGCATTAACGGCAATGCGGGACAGTCCAACTATGCCAGTGCCAAGGCGGGCATTATCGGCATGACCAAATCCGTTGCCAAGGAGCTGGCTTCCCGCAACGTGACGGTCAATGCCATTGCACCGGGCTTCATTGCCACCGATATGACGGCCTCCATGCCCGAAAAGGCAAGGGAAGCGGCGATTGCTTCCATTCCGATGAAGCGTGCCGGACAGGTGGACGATATTGCCAATACAGCTTTGTTCCTTGCTTCCGATGAGGCCGCCTATGTCACGGGTGAGGTCATCAAAGTAGATGGAGGCATGGCAATCTAAAACGACTGAATTGAAAGAAAGGGCTGACATAAATGAGAAGAGTTGTAATAACAGGCATGGGTGCGGTCACACCTGTCGGCAATGATGTCCCGACCATGTGGAATTCCCTGAAAAACGGCGTCTGCGGTATCAATATCATCACACGTTATGACCCTGCTATGACCAAAGCCAAGGTGGCTGCCGAGGTCAAAAACTTTGACCCGACACAATACATTGAAAAAAGAGAGTGCAGAAAACTGGATCTGTTCTGTCAGTATGCCCTTGCCGCTGCGGCACAGGCAATGGAGGACAGCAAAATTGCCGGCAGTATTGAACCGGAACGGCTGGGTGTCTATATCGGTTCGGGTGTCGGCGGCATTATCACGTTTTATGAGCAGTGTGAAAATATGTTCAACGACAAGAATATTTCACCGTTTTTTATTCCGATGATGATCGCCAACATCGCTTCGGGCAATGTTGCCATCAAATACAATGCCAAAGGACCATGCCTGCCCGTGGTAACGGCTTGCTCCACTTCGACCCATGCTGTCGGAGAAGCGTTCCATGCCATCAAGTACGGACTGGCTGATGCCATTATTGCAGGAGGCTCGGAGGCCGCTGTCCATCCGCTGACCATGAAAGGCTTTACCAGCTGCAAGGCTTTGACCATGAGTGATGACCCTGCCAACGCTTCTATCCCGTTTGACAAAAGAAGAAACGGCTTTGTACTGGGCGAAGGAGCAGGTATTTTGGTGCTGGAAGAGTATGAACACGCTGTGGCAAGAGGGGCAACCATCTATGCAGAAATCTGCGGCTACGGCAACACCTGTGATGCCCATCATATTACGGCTCCCGCTCCCGATGCATCAGGGGCTTCCCAATGTATTGCCATCGCACTGAAGGAAGCCGGCTACAAGGGGGACGAAGAACTGTACATCAATGCCCACGGTACCAGTACCCCGATGAATGATGTCACCGAAACAAGAGCATTCAAGATTGCTCTGGGCGACAGGGCTTACAAGGCACATATCAGCTCGACCAAGTCGATGACGGGTCATATGCTGGGGGCAACAGGGGCGGTGGAAGCCATTGCCGCTACGCTGGCACTGAAAGAGGGCGTGATTCCTCCGACCATCGGCTACAAGGAACCGGATCCCGAATGTGACCTTGACTATACGCCGAACAAGGCGGTACAGGCAGAGGTGGATATGGCACTGTCCACGACTTTCGGCTTTGGCGGACACAATGCCTGCATTGTGCTGAAAAAATGACGGAAAGGAGCAGATGGCAATGTATCGTGTAGACGAAATCAAGGAGCTTCTGAAAGCCTTTGATGAATCCAAGGCAACCAAACTGGAAATCAAGACCGAGGACGGTCAGCAGATCACCTTTTCCCAACAGCAGACAAAACCTGCCGCTGCGGAAAAAATGGTCATGGCAGTCCCTCCGGCAGAGGAAGCTGACTCGGCAGAAACGGAAGTAAGACCGAAATCTGTTACCAAAAAAGAGGGAACTCCCGTTACTTCCCCGATGGTAGGGGTGTTTTATGCCGCTCCTGCCCCCGACAAAGAACCGTATGTTTCTGTCGGCACAAGGGTGGAAAAGGGCGATGTCCTGTGCCTGATCGAAGCAATGAAGCTGATGAACGAGGTCACGGCAGAAAAAAGCGGTGACATTGTAGAAGTTTGCGTTGAAAACGGTCAAGTGGTGGAATACGGTCAGCCGCTGTTCCTGATTCAGTAAGGGAGGACATACCATGAACAAAGAAGAACTGAAAAATGTCATTCCCCACAGAAATTCCATGCTTCTGATTGACGAAGCAACCAAAACCTCCGAGAAAACCTGTGAGGGAAAAAAATATATCAAAGGGGACGAGTGGTTCCTGGACGGACATTTCCCCGGCAATCCCGTGGTACCGGGCGTTATTTTGTGCGAAATGATGGCACAGGCAAGCTCTGTCATTATTGCAGAGGTATCTGCCGTCAGCACCCCCTACTTTACGGGCATTGAAAAAGCCAAATTCAAAAGCAAGGTGCTGCCTGGGGATACACTGGATATCAAGTGTGAACTGACAGACATCCGCCGTGAACGCTTCTACTTCATCACCGGCAAGGGCTATGTCAACGGCAAACTGGCGGTATCGGCAGAATTTTCCTTTGCACTCCTTCCGAGAGAGCAGAAAGGTTGAAGGCCATGTTTTCAAAGATATTGATCGCCAATCGTGGAGAAATCGCTGTCAGAATCATCCGTGCCTGCCGTGAGATGGGCATTGCGACCGTTGCGGTCTACTCACAGGCAGATAAAAATGCCCTGCACGTCAGCATGGCAGATGAAAGCTACTGCATCGGGGGGGCTCAGGTCGCTGACAGCTATCTGAATATGGCAGCAATCTTAGAGGTGGCAGTGGTTTCGGGGGCTCAGGCCATTCACCCGGGATATGGATTATTATCGGAAAATGCCAAGTTTGTTTCTTTGTGTGAGCAGTGCAATATCGAATTTATCGGTCCGTCCTCCCGTATGATCGAGCGGCTGGGCGACAAGGATGAAGCAAGAAAAACCATGCGTGAAGCCGGTGTACCCGTGACCCCGGGCAGTGATGTCATTGATGATATCGACAGTGCCAGAGAAAAGGCGGCAGAAATCGGCTTTCCGCTGCTTGTGAAGGCACGCTCCGGCGGCGGCGGCAGAGGCATCAGACGGGTGGACAAAATCGAGGACTTTGACAATGCCTTCCTCTCTGCCAAGGCGGAAGCACAAAGTGCGTTCGGTGATGGGGCAGTGTATATGGAAAAATTTCTGTCTCCCGTGAAGCATATCGAAATGCAGCTCCTTGCAGATAAATACGGCAATGTCGTATGTCTGGGGGAACGGGAATGCTCGGTGCAGCGGAAAAATCAGAAGCTGATAGAAGAAAGTCCCTCTCCTGCCATTACCCCTGATATTCGGAAAAAAATGATGGAAGCGGCCGTCAAGGCTGCCAAAGCTGTCAATTATGAAAATGCGGGTACGGTGGAGTTTTTATTGGATGCAGATAAGAATTTTTACTTTATGGAAATGAATACCCGTTTGCAGGTGGAACATCCTGTGACAGAAATGGTGACGGGACTGGACATTGTACAGTGGCAGATTCGCATTGCCTCCGGCTCCAAGCTGACCATTACGCAAGACAGGGTCTTTATGCACGGCAATGCCATTGAATGCCGTATCAATGCCGAGGATCCTGACAATGACTTCCGCCCGGGCTGCGGCAGAATCGAGTTTATTCACGTCCCCGGAGGCCCTTGTGTACGGTTCGACACCGCAATCTATCAGGATTATGAAATTCCTCCCTACTATGACTCCATGATTGGCAAGCTGATTGTGCAGGCTCGTTCCAGAGAGCTTGCTATCCGTAAAATGAAAATGGCACTCAGCGAACTGACCATCAACGGTATCAAGCATAACCGTGACCTGCATATCGACATTCTTTCCGACCCTGCTTTTGTGTCGGGTACTTATACAACAGGCTTCATGGCAGAACGCAAGGAAAAAAATCATCAGTAAGGGGTGGGGGCATTGAATAAAGATCTATTTAACTTTCTGAAACCTAAAAATGAACTCGAGGGTCAGGAACAGGCAAAAGACAATAAACCGTATATCCCTGATGAATTGTGGGTAAAATGTCCCGTCTGCAAGAATGTGGTGCTGTCCTCGGATTTGGCAGACAACTATAAGGTCTGCCCGAAATGCAGCTATCACTTCCGTATCCCTGCCAGACAGCGTATCGACATGACGGTGGACAAGGGAACGTTTGAAGAATTTGATGCCGACATGACCTCCTCCAATCTCATTGATTTTCCGGATTATACCCGTAAACTCCGGAATGCCAGAATCAACAGCGGCGAAAATGAATCCGTCATTACGGGAAAAGCCCAAATTGAAGGCCAAACAACGGTGATTGCCGTGATGAATTCCCAGTTTATGATGGGTTCCATGGGAACCGTCACGGGAGAGAAAATTACCCGTGCCTTTGAATATGCCGCAGAACACAGACTGCCGGTCATTATTTTCACGGTTTCAGGCGGTGCCAGAATGCAGGAGGGAATCCTGTCGCTGATGCAGATGGCGAAAACCAGCGGTGCCGTCAAACTTCACAGTGACTGCGGACTGCTCTACATCACCGTTCTGACGGACCCCACCACGGGCGGCGTGACAGCCAGCTTTGCCATGGAGGGGGATATCATTCTTGCCGAGCCTCATGCTCTTATCGGCTTTGCGGGTCCGAGGGTCATTGAACAGACCATTCGTCAGAAGCTGCCAAAAGACTTCCAATCCGCAGAATTTTTGCTGGAAAAGGGATTCATTGATGCGGTCGTCCCCAGAGCCGAAATGAAGCATACTCTGGCAAAACTCCTGAAACTTCATGCAGAAAGCGAGGCGGACAGTGATGAGTGCCTATGACTGCGTCATGGCGGCAAGAGCCAATGACAGACCGACGGCTGTAGACTATATTGCCCGTATTTTCGGGGACAGCTTCTTTGAACTGCACGGTGACAGGCGTTTTTCCGATGACAAGGCCGTGATTGGCGGCATTGCGGAACTGAATGGAATGGCTGTGACGGTGATAGCCCTGGAAAAGGGAAGAAATCTGAAAGAACGCATGGCAAGAAATTTCGGCTCTGCCCATCCCGAAGGCTACCGCAAAGCCCTGCGTCTGATGAAGCAGGCGGAAAAATTCCACAGACCTGTCATCTGCTTTGTGGATACATCGGGAGCTTACTGCGGGATCGGTGCAGAGGAGCGTGGACAGGGACAGGCAATTGCCGAGAATCTCATGGAAATGATGACGCTCAAGACTCCTGTTCTCTCCATTTTCATCGGAGAGGGCGGCAGCGGCGGTGCATTGGCACTGGCGGTTGCTGACGAAGTAGGGATGCTGGAAAATGCCGTCTACTCGGTCATTTCTCCCGAGGGCTGTGCCAGTATCCTCTGGAAAGACGCCAGCCGTACCGCGGAAGCTTCGGAATGCCTGAAGCTCACTTCACAGGATCTGTTCAAGATGGGCGTGATTGAGAGAATCATCCGTGAACCCAAGGACGTGGACAGCAAGCTGTTTGACAGCCTGAAAAATCTCATTGCCCAGACCTTTGCCAAAAAAGCAGGAATCCCGATTGACAGACTGGTGGAAATGCGGTATGAGCGTTTCCGTAAATTCTGACTTGACAAACCCGTCTATCGTGCTATAATGCTCTTATCACTCAAAAGAAAAGAGGTTATTGCATGGAAAAATTTGTTCCCTTTGAGAAGCTCTCCAAGAAACAACAAAAACAGCTCAACAAGTCACGACGGCATTTGTGGGACATCAGTCCCATCACGAAATGCACTAAAAATGCCAAAGCCTACAACAGAAAGAAACTCCGTGCCAAAAATCAGGACACGGAGTTTTTTTTTGAGCAATCAACGGTTGCAAAACCAATGGAAGTAGATTACAATAGAGTCAGGAGGTGCATATGATGAAAAAATGGTGGATACTGCTGTTATGTGCGGTATGCCTGTGTTCGTGCAGAGTGAAGTCGGAACAGCAAATCGTCCGCTATGCACAACAGCAGTTTGGAGCGTGTGAGTTATTGTCAGAAGAGGAAGTGTCGGCAGGGCGGAAGTGTACCTTCCGTGACAAAGAATACGGCTTTACCTACTATGTTGCCAGCGAGATGGACAAGATCCTCATTGACGGCAGTGATTTCGGCAGTGTCGAGGATACCAAAAGCGATTTCGGTACACAATATAAACAGGAAATGTACAAGCACTGCCGCACGGCACTGGACAATGTCATCAGCGAGTATCATGCCCAAAGAGATGACGGGGACAGTTTTGACTTCATCAACGTCACGTGTGAAGCCAACGATGCCCGTACCATTGCCGAGAAACTGTCAGCCATCATCGCCGACTTTGACAGCAGACAATACTTCAAGGACTCCCATCTCGGCTTTTATGACCGTCAGGGAAAACGGCTGGGCAGATATCAAATACACCAGCAAAAATGGGTGGATGCGGATGATGAATATGACGAATTCTACATCAATGAAGGAAAAAGCCTGAACCGCAAAGCCGTCTATCTCCGTAAGGAAAAAAAGCGGTTTGCCGATACAGGACTTGACCCGTCAGAGGTGAATGTCTATATCGGAGAGGAACCCTATACGAACGATACCCCTGTGCAGTACTATTATTTTTCCGTGGAGGGGAAAGAATTTTTTATTGCAGATTTTGCCCTGAAAGGGGAATACGGACACTATACCAATTATGACCGTTCATAATTTATACATACAAAATTAACAAAGAAGTCATTTCAAACATAGAAACTTGTGATAGTATAAATAAGATAGGGTCGAAATTTACCCATGCTGTTAGGAGGCAGATAGAATGGAGTCTTGTTCGCAACTGTATACCAGAAAAATCGTGGATTCTATCATACACGGTCTGGAACAAAAACACAGCAGTATCCTCTTTGTGAAGCATTACAATACCCTGAATGTGCCTGTAGAGGATATTCAGGCGGCTGTTGCACAGAGCAGCAGTAAAATTGAACTGCTGTACCATGAGTTCGGTGCCAGCCGTATGCAGGAAGCCTATGAACCGTTTCTGGGCTGGATCAAGCAGCTTTATTTCAAGTTTTACCTCAAGATGCCTGCCGCTGATTTTCTGGAACAGGCGGATGTCTACTATCAGAGCCGTTCTGCCATCGAAAGCTATATCATGACGGGAGAATGCAGACGCAGTGAGGATATTATCGTGGTGGAAGCAGAATACGAAAAAAAGCAGTTTGCCGATTCCCTCGCCAAGACTTTCTCCTATATCTCCAGAGAACATACCCTTTTGCTGGTTCTGAACCGACTGCATATTGCCGAAAATTCTACCCTGAATTTCCTGCTGGAATTTATCCAGAAAAATTATACCAATATCTCCCTGCTTGCCAATTACAACGAAGCCTATTCCGTGACCTCCTACACGGCGGATACCTGGACAAAATTGGTGAGAAAGATTGAGGATCTTAACTATATGCTGGACTGGAATATGCAGGACGCCCAGACAACTGCCAACCTTACCGAGAGCTTTGAACCCCTTGCGGCAGAGTTCCCGCACTACCTCCTGCTGATTAACAACATGATCCAGACACTTGCCATCAAGCAGGCAATGTATTATCTGAAAATCGTCTATACCAAGATTATTACCGAAAAAGTCCATCTCAGTGCCAAGAGCTGTGCGAAGTTCTATATCCTCTATGCCACGGCGGCACTCTATGATATGAGCCTGACAACAGCACTGATGATGTGCGATAAACTCAAGAATGTCAACAACAAGCACCCCAATATGATTTATACCTTCCGTTATCACTATCTGCTGACGCTGTGCGAGGTGTACGGCGGACAGCCGAACCTTGCCAAGAAAAATTCCGAGAAGTGCATGAAAATCGCCCAGAAGAGCGGTGCCCAGCGGTATATCTTTACGGCACAGCTCCTGAAATATATCTGCAAGCTGGACGGCTGGACAAATTCCTACCGCTGGGACAGAACCGCAGAGGGAGAAAAACTCGAGGATTTTATCAAAAAGGCGTTGGAGTACAAAATGTACAACCATTTAGCCCATACCCTGCTGTTCGGCTGCTGCAATGCGAAAGAAAATTTCATGGACGATGCCGCTAAATGCGAGGATCAGGAAAGCTTCAAAAAAGCGATGGGCATTGCGAAAATGCTGAAAAATGAACGGCTGATGATTGCCGCTTGGATGAAAAATGTCTTTCTGGCACAGGGCTACGGCTGTTTCGGCTATGTGGACTATTACTATAAAAAATGTCTGGAGATTATTGAGGGGCAGAACAATATTGCCGAAGAAGCTTCTATTTACAACGGTCTGGGCTTCAACCGCATTGTAAGTGAACAGTTCGTTATTGCCAACGACTACTTCAACAAGGCTCTTGACCTGTTCTATCAGCAGAAAAATACCTATTACGTGGCGGAAACTCTCTATAATATGGCAACGAATGCCATTCTGGCTGATAACTGTGAAACCGCTTACCACTATCTGATTTACTGCATCAAGCTGCTCCGCTCCATCAAACAGCAGAGAATGAGAGTCTGCAACCTCTCTAAGCTGTACGGCATGATCGTTTATTGCAGCTATCGCATGGGAATCGAATACAACGCCCACTTCTACCTCAACAAGATGGAACGGGTTATTTACCATATTATCCATTCCGATGCGGAAAACCGCTTTTTCCTGTGGGACGATGATATGTTTTTCTACTACTTTGTCAGCGGACTGCTTGAAAAGTCCGAAAGCATTGAAAAAGCACAGGAATACTTTGACAAGGCAAGATACCATATGTTCCGCAGTGATGGTTTGCTGTTCTTTGTCTATGCCATGTTCGCCGCAGAACAGGCGGAACTCTATGAACTCCAGAACAAGCCCGAAATGGCAAAAGAAGTGCTGGAAGCCTGCATGGAGTTCTGCAATAAAAACGGCTATAAGCATAAGGAGGAAATGCTGTTTGCCAAGCTCCACAAGCAGTCCCTGATCTTAAAGCATATCCCTCTTCCGCTGAAAACCGTGAGCAAGTACCAGATCGAGGATCTGGCTCAGCAGTCCGAAATGAAAATGATGCTTGCCGACAGAAACAAGGGCATTGACTTCCTTGTGGCATGGCAGGAACTGCTGAACAAGGAAAATGCAACGGCTCATGATATTATCGAAAATTCCATGGCCACTATGCAGAACAACTACAATATTGACAGCATTCTGTACGTGGAGGTCGTCCGCCGCAAGCCCGTGATCCGCTACAACAGCAGTGATCTGGTCATTGATGAGGAAATGCTCGAGGACATCACCTCCTACTTTACCAAGCATAAAAAAGAAGTGGTTGCTAACCGCTTTGACAGGGAATTCTATGAATATACCTCTATTTTATCTTTGTTTGGCGTCAACAATATTGTTTCTTTTGCCTGCGTGCCGCTCTCACAGGGCGATGAACTGACAGGTTTCATGATTGCCTCCATCGAAATGCACGAGAATATGACAGGCGGCATTATCTTCCTTGACAGGAACGACCTGACCATCTTCAAGTTTGCCCTCCGCCAGATGACAGATACGCTCTACCGTCTTAAAGCCCGTGACGAAATCAGCCAGATGAACAAAAAACTCCAGCAAAGTGCGGTAACTGACCTGCTGACAGGCCTGCTGAACCGGCAGGGCTTTGCCAAAAAGATTGATGATTACGACAGCATGGTGCAGAAAGGCAAACGCAGTGATGTATGCTTCACTCTGCTGTACATTGACCTTGATAATTTCAAGTTCTGCAATGATACATTCGGCCATGATGTGGGGGATGAAATATTGATTGCCTTTTCCAGAATGTTCGAGCGTGTGACTGCCAACAAGGGTTACATTGTCCGCTACGGGGGCGATGAATTTCTGATTGTCATGCCGGAGCATACTACCGAGGAAGGTGTGGCACTGGCCAAAGCCATCTACAAGGCGATTGACGAAAGCAACCACTTTATTGCGGAAATACAGTCCGCTGTCGGAGAAAAAATTGACATCCCCGAAAACCACCGTGTTTCCTGCTCGATTGGCATTGCTTCTGAACCAAGCTATAATCAGGATTCTATGAACATCGCCCTCAAGCACGCCGATACAAAACTCTATGCCGTCAAGAAAAACCAAAAATCCAATTACAGTGTCTGGGACAGCTCAGTGTCGGAACCATGAACAAAGGCTTTCCCATAATTCGGCTACCTTGAACTTCACTTCGTATTCGTCACTGTTGGTCATGACATCGGTTTCACAACTGTCGAGTGTTTCCAGCGGATTTCCCTGTGCAGTGGGAATGCACAAGGCAGGATATAAGACACACCACCAGTTGTGTCCCTCTCCCCTGCCGATGACGATACGCAGGGCATCATAGGTTCCTGCCGGCAGGGTGAACTCTTCATAGACCCGTGTCGTGAACGGCATGGCGGTGACATAGGCATCCACCGTATCCTCTGAACCGTTTTCACGGACAAGCTCCTGTGCATAAGCACGCAGCTTGTCCGTATTGTTTTTGGCGGCGGCAACGGCTTCCTCTCTGGTACGGCAGTCTTGGAACAGGACTGACGTATAGGCCAGCAAGCCGTCACGCACCTTGTATTTCAGTGCCTGATCCGCCGCACTGTCGGAGTTGGCAATAATGTGCAGGCGGAACACATCTTCCCGTATCTTTCCGCAAATACTGCAAAATCCCGTCATGGACAGCAGACATGCAATGAAATAGCCGCACAGAACCGCTTTGACCAGTAATTTCATCTATGTAACCTCCTTTGATTTCCTACCCTCATTGTGGACAGCACAACAAGCTTTTATACTGTCAATGAGCAAATTTAAGAAAGTATTGCGAAAATGCACCAATTCATTTTCCCGCTGAAAGATATGACAATGGATACTGCTTTGCCGCCACGCTCCCTCCGTCAAAAGCTGGACAACTTCCTGTTGTTCCATCACTTCATTGTGTGAAGAAAACTATGGCATTTCGGAAGATAAATTACCAGCTTTTGCCACCTCCCTCACAGAGGGAGGCTTATCTACTGCTTACCACTTTGGCAGAAATTTTGGCAAGGGATAAAGTAACGCAAGCCTCCCCCCGTGAGGGAGGTGGCAAAAACCGTACAAACGGAGTGATAATTGTAATTAACTTTGAGAACCGATAGAACGTATCTCACGTAATGAAGTTACAACGGTTTTTGACGGAGGGAGCGTGGCGGCAAGACAGTAACTTTCCTGCAATGTCAAACAGCGGGCAAACGTATCCCTTTGTGCCATTTTCAGATTGGCTTATGGATTGTTTTATGCGGTTCCCATAAGAAAGATAAAGTTCTTGCAAGATGGGGAAAGATGTGATAAAATGGGAAGTATCTTAAAGAGAAAGAAGTTGTTTTTGATGGAATATATCCTTTCTGAGAGGGTAAAGACCCTGAAACCCTCTGCAATCAGAGAAATTTTTAAATATGCCGCCGATCCTACGGTGGTATCCCTCTCCGCAGGCAACCCTGCCCCGGAAGCATTCCCTGTCAAGGAAATTGCCGAAATCTCCGCCAATATCTTTCGGGACAACCCCATTGCTGCCCTCCAGTACAGTGTGACAGAGGGATATGCTCCCCTGAGAAAAGCGGTCGGTGACTATATGAAAGAGCATTACCATGTGGGCAGAGATTTCGATGACCTGATTATTACATCAGGGGCACAGCAGGTCATGGATTTGATTACAAAATCCATGGTCAATGAGGGAGATACCGTGATTTGTGAAGCACCAAGCTTTATCGGTTCCCTCAATTCGTTCCGTTCGTACAATGCACGCCTGTGCGGTATCCCGCTAGAGCATGACGGCATGAATATAGAAGCACTGGAAAAGGCTCTCCAAACCGAAAAAAATGTCCGTTTTATCTACATTATTGCCAACTTCCAGAATCCCTCAGGCGTGACGACCAGCCTTGCAAAAAGAAAACAAATTTATGCACTTGCCAAGCAGTACGGCGTGATGATTTTAGAGGATAACCCCTATGGTGAACTGCGGATCAGCGGCGAAAATATCCCGCCGATCAAGTCCTTTGACGAGGACGGCATTGTGGCTTATGTCGGTTCCTTCTCGAAAATCCTGTCCCCGGGTATGCGTGTGGGCTATGTCATTGCACCGAAAGAAATTGTCCAGAAAATGATTGTTTGCAAGCAGGGCGAGGACGTGCATACCAACATCTGGTCACAGATGGTTGCCTGCAAATTTATGACGGAATACGACTTTAAGGCACATCTGGAAAATCTGCGTGAAATCTACCGCAAAAAGGCTGATTTCTGCATGGAACTGTTAGACCGTTACCTGGTTCCCAATAAGATTACCTACCAGAAAATTGAAGGCGGTCTGTTTATCTGGTGTAAACTGCCGGAGGGTGTGGACATGGTGGATTTCTGCAAGCAGGCAGTTCTCCGCAAAGTATGCGTTGTACCCGGAAATGCGTTCCTTACCGATGAAAGCGAGCAGTGCAGTTCCTTCCGTATCAACTTCTCCACTCCTACCGATGAACAGTTGGAAAAGGGGATCAAAATTCTCGGTGAACTTGCCAAGGAGGTACTGTAATGGAAGCTTCCGAAAAGAAAAAGGTTATTTTCAGTGCCATCCAGCCCAGCGGCACCATTACACTCGGCAATTATCTGGGTGCTTTGCGGAACTGGGTCAAGTTGCAGGACGATTACCACTGCATTTTTGCCGTGGCTGACCTCCATGCCATCACCGTCAGGCAGGAGCCTCAGAAATTCCGTCAGAATATCCTGAATGCCTATGCCCTGCTTCTTGCCTGCGGCATTGATACGGCAAAAAGTCCGTTCTTTATCCAGAGCCATGTCCATACCCATGCGGAACTGGCATGGATTCTGAACTGCTATACCCAGTTCGGGGAACTCTCCCGCATGACGCAGTTTAAGGACAAGTCCCTGAAACACGCTGACAATGTGAATGCCGGCTTGTTTGCCTATCCGTCCCTCATGGCGGCAGATATTCTGTTGTATCAGGCAGACATGGTTCCCGTGGGGGCTGACCAGAAACAGCACTTGGAACTCTCCCGCAATATTGCCGAACGTTTCAACGGCATTTACGGCAATGTCTTTACCGTGCCTGATCCGTATATTTCACAGGTCGGGGCAAGAGTCATGTCCCTGCAGGATCCCACTAAAAAAATGTCCAAGTCCGATGAAAACGTCAATGCATGGGTGGCAGTACTGGATTCCCCCGATGTCATCATGAGGAAATTCAAGAGAGCTGTCACTGACTCCGAAGCCGTGGTGCGTGTCGGTGAGGGCAAGGACGGCATTAACAACCTCATTGGCATTA
The DNA here is from genome assembly GCA_900320925.1 of uncultured Eubacteriales bacterium. Classification (GTDB taxonomy): domain Bacteria; phylum Bacillota; class Clostridia; order Oscillospirales; family Acutalibacteraceae; genus UBA1213. The sequence continues at coordinate 9,290 of ONUD01000069.1, read as the reverse complement.
TGAGTGCCGTGACGGGCAAGACCGCTGAGGAGATTGCCGTGGAGTTTGAGGGCAAGGGCTACGGGGATTTTAAAACCGCCGTTGCCGAAGCGGTCATCGAGGAGCTTCGCCCCATTCAAGAACGCTTTAACGACTATATCCGCCATAAAGATTCCCTTGTCGAGCAGTACCGCAAGGGGGCAGACTTTGCCCTGCACCTCTCCCAACGTACCCTTGACAAGGCGATGAAAAAAATCGGTTTCCTTGCCAAATAAGATTTCCTGCCATCTCTTTGAGGTGGCAGTTTTTTTGATTGGTAAAAATTCTGACAGGCATGATTGATTTTTGGGAAGAGATATGGTATGATAAAAAATGAATTTTATACAGAATGGTGATGAAGATGTTAAAAGATTTTGCCTATTTGTCGGTATTTGCGGGTATGAGAGCGGACTGGATCCAGGCAGCGGGCGGCAATACCTCTGTGAAAATTTCCGACACCCTCATGTATATCAAATCATCAGGGGTCAGGCTTGCCGAGGTGACGGAAAACAGCGGGATGTCTGTTGTCAATTATCGTATCATTACAGAACTGCTTCAGACAGGATGCTCTGAAAATGATATTCTGCAAAAAGCATTAGTCAGCGGTGCAAGACCGTCAATTGAAACCTTCCTGCACTCCTTTACAGGAACCTATACCCTGCATACACACCCCGTCGCCGCCAATGTCCTCCTTTCCACAAAAGGCGGCATGGACGAATTGCAGGCACTCTTCCCTCAGGCACTCCTGATTGGATATCATACTCCGGGTTTACAGCTGGGAATTGAATTATACAATGCGTATAAAGAAAGGTCTGAGCCGCCTGAAATAATCTTTTTGCAGAACCACGGCATGATTGTCAGCGGTGACAGTGCGGTCTATGTCCTTGACAAAACACAAGCGGTGCTTGACAAAATCAGCCGTTCTCTCGGCATTTCGGAACAGGCTGACAAAATGACCTCTTGCATTTATAAAGGAATCCGGCAGCAGCACCCTGATTTTCAGGGAATTGTCTATCATTCCGAAAACAAATATATTTGTCAGGCTTTGGAAAAGGGCAGGATGTGGCAGTATGATTTCTGTCCGGACTGCATTGTATACGGCGGTGAAACTATTCCGGATATTACAAATAGTATAGAATTGCCGAATCCTCTGCCAAGCGTTGTATTGGCGGGAGGGGAAGTTTATATCCTTGCACCCGACATCAAGAAAGCTGTCGATATAGAAAGTGTCCTGTCATTCAGTGCCAAAGTCAGCCTGTCTGCCGGCAGCAGGGAAATCCTTCCCATCTCCGGCAGGGAACAGTCCTTTCTGACCAATTGGGATGCCGAAAAATACAGAAAACAAATGAAATAAGGTGAATAACATGAAAATTATCATTCCTATGACAGGATATGGTTCCAGATTTGTGGCAGCAGGCTACAAAACACTGAAACCCCTTATCAGAGTCAACGGAAAGCCGATGATCGAATGGATCGTCAAGGGGATGTATACGGAAAAGGATGAATTTCTGTTTATTTGCAGGGAAGAGCATTTGCAGACCATCCCCGAAATGCGTCCCTTGCTGGAGAGAATGGGAACGATCTTTGCTGTGCGGGACTGGACAAAGCAGGGACCTGTGGCAGATGTGCTGCGTGCAGAGTCTGTCATTGCGGATGATGAGCCGTGTATCATCAACTACTGTGATTTTTACATGACATGGGACTATGCCGCTTTTTGCCGTCAAGCTGTCGAAAGAGACTGTGACGGTGCTGTGCCGTGCTATACGGGATTCCACCCGAACCTTGCCCCGAAACAGAATGTATATGCCTCCTGTCTGACGGATGAAAACGACAACCTGATAGAAATCAGGGAAAAGTATTCATTTGCAGAAAACAAATACAATGCCCTTCACTCCCCCGGGGTGTACTATTTCAAAAGCGGCAAAACCATGAAGTACTATGCACGGGAACTGATGAAGAGCCATCAGACCATCAACGGGGAATTTTATGCCAGCCTGATTTATAATTTTCTTGTCAGGGACGGCTTGCAAGTCTGGGTACCTGCCAATGTGGAGAAGTTCTGCCAGTGGGGGACACCCGAGGATATGAGAGAGTATGTATTTTGGCTTGACTGTGTGAAGCAGGATACCAATATACTGATACCAATGGCAGGAGAAGGAAAACGTTTTGCCGAAGCAGGCTATTCTGTCAGCAAGCCCGCCATTCCCACTACAAGCCACAGAGATGGTTTGAAGCGTCCGATGGTGGTGGAAGCGGTCAGCGATGTTCCGTTTGTGAAAGCGGACGGCAGCAATGTCATTTTCGTGGACAGGGATTTCCACAAGGCTGACGGCACCGAAGCGGTCATTCGGGAGAATTTCCCTCTTGCACGTTTCCTCACACTGGACAGACTGACAGAAGGACAGGCAAGTACCTGTTTAATGGCAAAGCAGTTCATTGACAATGACCGTCCGCTCCTGATTGCCGGCTGTGACAACGGGATGGTGTATAATGCCGTGAAATTGCAAAAGGTTATGGAGGAAAGCGAGGTGCTTGTATTTACCTATCGGCATGACCCGAGAGTGCTGGACAATCCGAATGCGTACGGCTGGATTGCTGTGGACGGGGATGACAATGTGACGGATGTATCGGTCAAGAAGCCGATTTCCGACACACCGATGAAGGATCATGCCGTGGTTGCCACCTTCTGGTTCCGTCACGGACGGGATTTTGTATCCTGTGCGGAGCAGATGATACGAGCCAATGACCGTATCAACAACGAATTTTATGCTGACCAAGTGGTGAAATATGCTGTTTTAAACGGGCTGAAAACCAAGGTCTTTGAAATAGAAAGATATATCGGCTGGGGAACACCGGGAGAATACGAGTACTATGAAAACTGTATGAAGTATTGGCGGGAGTTTGCCGAAAGTGACGCTTTTTTGGGATAAATGGATATGAAAAAAAATCGATCAATACTGATTTTTATCGCTGCACTGACAGTGGTGAAGATCGTTTTATTGGGACTGTTTTCCTCTGATTACCAGAATGAATTGTTCATGCCGTTTATCAGGGAATTTACCAACGATAATTTTAACCCCTACAATTTGTTTTACGAGAGAGGAATCACGGATGCCTTCCCGTATCCTCCTGTGATGCTGTTCATCATGAGTGCAGGAGGGGTACTGTCAAAATACCTGTCATTCGGGAGTATTTTTTTACAAAACGTCCTATTTAAACTGCCTTTGCTGGTGTTTGACGGAGTGACACTGTTGTTTCTGGTGAAAATGTTCCCACAGCAAAAAAAACTGTTGACTTACGTATATTACAGCTCGCCTGTTATTCTGTATGCCGTGTATATGCATGGGCAGCTTGACATCATTCCTGTCGGATTGCTGACCGTATCACTGTACTACCTCTTCGGGCAGCAAAAATATGCTGATATTCGCTTTGTGGTGTTCCTGACGCTCTCCGTCATGAGCAAACAAAGTATGCTTGCCGTGGTACCGCTGCTGTTTTACTACTGTTTCCGAAGAAAAAAGTCGGTTCGCACCATTTTGCTGGTCATGCTGTTTCTGGCTCTCTCCACGGCGATTATTGCTCCTTTCATGGGAGAAGCCTTTTTCTATACGGTGCTGATGAACAAGGTGCAGAACTCTGCCATGAACGTCTACCTGTCCTTTGGCGATGTAAAGCTGTATCTGGCCGTATTCACGGTAGCGGCTATCTATATCCACATCTTTACCGTGACAAGAATCGGACGGGATCTGACATTCAGCTTCTGCGGCATTTTATTTGCCGTCTTTCTGATATTCGTTTCCCCCATGCCGGGGTGGTTTGTGTGGATTGTGCCGTTCACATCGGCAATCTTTGTCGGGCAGAAGCATAAAAAGAGCAAGCTGGCACTGTATTATGTGATGAATGCCATGTACCTGCTGTTCTTCATTTTCTGCCACCGTGCCAACTATGTGGATATTTACTTTATGGGATACTCCCTGGATTTCCTGAAAATCGGCAATGCCACGGTTGTCAATCTTGTGTTTACGGTCATGTCTGCCGCTATGCTGTTTGTGATTGCCGCCATCTACCAGTACGGTATCAGCAGCAATGCCCTGTACAAACGCAGGAAGATTCCTTTTACCATTGGAATTTCCGGTGACAGCGGTACAGGCAAATCCTCTTTGAATGACATTCTCACAGCCACACTCGGACAGAAAAATATTCTCCTGATTGAAGGTGACGGCGACCACAAATGGGAGCGTGGGGAAAAACACTGGGAAAAGTATACCCACCTCAATCCTAAAGCCAATTTCCTCTATCGGCAGGCACATGATATTGCCACGCTGAGAAACGGCGAAAATGTCCAGCGTGTGGACTATGACCATAATACGGGTACCTTTACGCCCAGCCATACTATCAAACCCGAACGGTTTATTGTCATTTCCGGTCTGCATTCTCTGTATCTGCCGCAAATGCGGAAAAATCTCGATTTAAAAATCTTCCTCCATACCGATGACAGACTGCGGGTATTCTGGAAGTGCCGGCGGGATATTGGCAAGCGGGGCTATTCGATGGACGGTATCCGCCGACAAATCGAACAAAGACGAGGAGATTTTGTCAAATATATCCTGCCCCAGAAAGACTACGCCAATCTCATTATCGAGTACTATGACAGCGGACTGACCGATGATTTTGAGGCTGACCATGAAGAACAGATCAGCATGAAAATCACTTTAAGCTCTGCCATCAACATTGAACCGTTCCTGACCATTCTGGAACAGTACGGTATCAAGACGGATTTTGATTTTTGCAGTGACCCCGATATGCAGACGATTATTGTTGACGGCTCTACCACCAATACACAACAATCCATTCCTTTCCGACATATTGCCGAAAATCTCATTACGGATTTTGAGGAGTTGTACGGAGATTTCTCGGACTGCGGCAGTGTGCATAACCGTATCCTGCAAATCATTCTCCTGATGGTGATCCATAAAATTACGGAAGGTGGAAATTGAATGCTCAAAGCTGTGATATTTGACCTTGACAACACCCTGTACCCTTATGACCCGTGCCATCAATACGGTTATGAAAAACTGAAAGAGTATGTATGTTCTTTGGGAATTGAGGCAAGTCGCTTTGCACAGGCTTTTGCACAGGCGAGAGAAGACATCAAACACCATCTTCCCTATGACTGTGCGGCACGGCATAATCGTATCCTGTATTGTCAGCGATGTGCCGAACTGCTGGACATCCATCCGTTTAGTCATGCCCTGCCGATGTATGATGCTTACTGGACACACTTCCTTGAAAAAATGGAACTGTACGATGGTGCAGGAGCATTGCTGGATTCTCTCAAGCAAAAAAATATCCGCACCGCCATTTGTACCGACATGACGGCTCATATCCAGTTCCGGAAAATTCTGCGGCTCGGTATTGAACACAAAATTGATTGCATGGTGTCCAGTGAAGAGGCGGGGGCAGAAAAACCGTCTGCTGTCATGTATCAGATGACACTCCAAAAATTGGGTGTCCTGCCCGCAGAGTGTGTTTACATTGGTGACGACTATCAGCGAGATATTGTTGGAGCTTCTCGTGCAGGCATGAAAGCGATTTACCTTTCCAATCAAACGGCCGACCACTGTGTGTGCTGTTCAAATTACAGAGAAATCAGGGGATATTTTGAAACGATCGGACTTTAACATCAAAGAGATACTGAAATTTCTTGTCGGGGGCGGCAGTGCCGTGCTGACTGATGCAGGGATGTACTGGCTCCTGCAGTTCCTCGGCATGGATCTGGCAGTGGCAAAAGCGATTTCTTTCATCTGCGGTTCCATTGTCGGATTTATCATCAATAAATTATGGACATTTGAAGCCAAACGATTTTCTTTTACGGAAATCATCAAGTATGCCATCCTGTATGCCTGCACGGCTCTCATCAATACCGCTGTCAATTCTGCGGTGCTGTACTTCATCAATATACAGCTTCTTGGCTTTTTGTGTGCAACCGGTGTGAGTACTGTCCTGAACTTCTTCGGGCAGAAATTCTTTGTTTTCAGAAAAGCAAAGCAGTAGTGACTTACTGCTCCACTCTTCACACTTCACTCTGATAGAAAGGACGAATAACAGTGACACTTTCCATTATTATCCCATGCTACAATGAAGCGGAGAATATTCCGCTGATTCTGGAACGGTTTGGTGCGTGCATGAAACCGAATGTAGAGGTGGTGCTGGTCAACAACGGCTCTACCGACAATTCCCGTGCCGTCATGGACGAATTAGTACCGCAGTACCCATTCGCAAGGGTGGTGACGGTGGAGAAAAATCAGGGCTACGGTTACGGAATCCTGCAAGGGCTGAAAAGTGCCAAAAGTGACTATATCGGCTGGACGCATGCGGATATGCAGACCGACCCGAAAGATGTGCTGAAAGGCTTTGAGATTCTCTGTGAAAAACAGCAGACGAACCTCTATATCAAGGGCAGACGCAAAAACCGTCCGCTTTCTGACCGTTTTTTCACCTTTGGCATGGGCGTCTATGAAACACTCCTGCTCCACCAGAAGCTCTATGACATCAATGCACAGCCGAATATTTTTCCGAGAAGCTTCTTTGAGGAATGGCAAGAACCGCCCTATGATTTCGCACTGGACTTGTATGCCCTGTCCATGGCAAACGTGAAGAATCTGGAAATCATACGATTTGATGTCCTGTTTCCCGAAAGGATCCACGGACAGTCCCATTGGAATACGGGCTTCCGTTCCAAAATGAAATTTATTAAAAGAACGCTGGACTTCTCTAAAAAACTGAAAAAGGCAGGGATTAAATGATGATTGAATACATTTCTCATAGAGTAAACAAAAAAAGTGATATGCTTGCCACGCCTGATGAAATCGGCGTAGAACTGGATGTCAGGGACGACCTTGGCGGCAGGCTCTACATGGAGCATGATCCTTTCAAAGACGGCGAGGACTTTGAAGAATACCTGAAAGCCTACCACTGCGGCACGATGATTATCAATGTCAAGAGTGAACGAATCGAACTGAAAATCAAAGAATTGCTGGAACGGTATCCGATAAAGGATTATTTTTTTCTTGACAGTACATTTCCCATGCTGAAACTGCTCTCGGACAGGGGAGAACATAACATTGCTGTCAGGTTTTCGGAATACGAGGGCATGGATACTGTCCGCCATATGCAGGGCAGGGCAAAATGGGTATGGGTCGACTGTTTCACGCAGTTTCCCCTTGACAGACAAACCGCAGAGGAAATGCATTCTATGGACTATCGTATTTGCATTGTATCGCCCGAGTTGCAGGGGCAGGAGGAAAAAATCACTGCGTATGCACGTTTTATCAAGGAAAACCATATCCAAATTGATGCTGTCTGCTGCAAATACAGGAATATCGCTTTATGGAGGAGGCTCTTGGAGTGAAAAACGGACGTACACAGTGGTTGTGGCTTTTGGGCATTGCCGTTTTTTCAATACTGCTCCTGCTGTGTATCACGGGATTCAGCAGCGAAATGTTTTTGTACGATGACAACCGCAATCAGTGGATGCCGATTATGGACAAGGCATACGAACAGTTCTTTTCCACGGGTATCATGCCTAACTATGATTTTTTCCAGAGCAAGGGACTGGAAATTGCCGATGAAGGGTATTACGGTCTGAACAATCCTCTGATGCTGCTGTCTTACATCGTGTACCGTTTTGTATTTTGGAAAAGCTGGGGAGCAACGATTTCCTTTTATATCATCCTCATGGTGGTACTGGGCAATAGCATGGCATTTCTGGTCGGCAGGGAACTGGGATTGTCGGAACACAAATCCGTGTTGTTGGTGTTGGCATATTCCTCCTGTTCGGCATTCTATATGTTTGGCTATTGGTATTATATTTTCAACAATTATTTCATCATTCCGCTGATTTTGTACACCGTTCTCAGGCTGAAAGAATCCCGATTATCCTACATTGCCTGCGGTGTGATACTGGCATTCAGTCTGCTTCTGGGCAATGTGCAGTATACGATTTATCAGTATTGCCTGTATGCCATGATTGTTCTGTGCATGGGCATTTTCGGCAAAAAAAAGAATCTGCTCAAGGGGTTGACCAATTGCCTGACAGGGGTGTTTTTGAGCCTGCCGCAGCTTGTCCTGCTCATGCAGTCTTCTGCCCGTTCCGCAACATACAGCCAAGTGAAAGATAATATTGCGTATAATATCCTTCAAGGGCGGGAACTGATTTTGGGGAGTTTACTGCCGAAAAAACTGCTTGAGGAATGGGGGCTTACGGCGGTATTTTCATCGTCTGCTACTTTGCAGGAAAGGGATGCTTCCCTTATCCTGTATGCGGGTGCATTTGCCTTTTGCGGTTACGGACTGCTGTTTTTAGGGATACAGTGGTTCGTCAAGTGGTACCCCTCTGTCAGGAAGCAAAGTGATGAGGAAACCAAACGGATGCTGAAAGGACTGTTCCATCAGAGTGACAGGCGAGCGTTTTTGATTGGTGTATTGACAGCAATTTTCTTTTTCTTTTCCATGATGACGGGAGGAACGACTGCACGGATTCTGAGCTGCCTGCCCGTCTTTCGGAATTTACGGTATATGTTCAAGGGATATTTCGTCTTTTTGCCGCTGTGCATGGTACCGACAGCCTTTTTCCTGAAACGGGTGCAAAAGAAACGTGTTATCAAAGCCGTCTATACGATTTGCAGTATTTTGATCCTGACAGGACTGGTCAACGGCTATTTTGTTGAAAAGGATTTTATGGAAAAATCTCGGCTGAAAATATCTGGCAGCTATATGACGGCACGCTATGAAGAAGAAACTGCCCTGCTGGAGCAGGAGTTTCATGCCACGGGGATTGACACTGACAATTATCGAATCTGTTCTTTTATCAACGGATTTGATTTTTTTGATATCATTAACAAAATACAAAGAAATGTTCCTACAACGGTGGAAGTGTTTACACTGGGCGGCTATGACTTCACGGAATGTGAGAAATCACTGCTTCAAAGCGAGAACCTGATGCTTGGCAGGGAGGCTATGTACGGCAATGTGAGTGATGAAACACTGTTTGATACTGCTGATGAGGAACTGGTGGAAAAAGCCGCCGCCATTGAACGGGAATTGATAGACAATTCTGTGAAGTATCTGATTATTGATGACCGTGAAGAATTGTACGGCAAGTTTTCGGACTACATCAGCACTTGTATGACAAGCGTCCGTATGAAAAATGTCTTTCCGTTCATGCAGGGAGTCAGAATGATCGAACTGGAGGGGATTCCTGCCTTGTGTAC
>ONUD01000235.1 GCA_900320925.1 uncultured Eubacteriales bacterium | reverse complement strand
GACACCGCCCTCCCATGGAAGCACCGCATTGACATCATTGCTTTCCACGATGGCATGGATAATCGCATTGATGGGTATCAGCAGAAGCAGGGAGATACCGATACCAATAATGCCCGAAAACAGACCGATGATAAATGTTTCCGCATTGAATACCTGAGAGATATTTCTCTTGGAAGCACCGATAGCTCTCAGGATACCGATTTCTTTGGTGCGTTCCAGAACGGAAATGTAGGTGATAATGCCAATCATGATGGAGGACACCACCAGTGACACTGCTACAAAGGCAATCAGTACATAGGAAATGACATTGATAATCGTTGTCACCGAGGACATCAGCAAGCCTACATAATCTGTATAGGTAATCTTGTTTTCTTCCTCCACGGTTTTGTTATAATCTTCAATGCATTGGGCAATAAAGTCTTTATCCTCAAAGCTGTCGGCATAAAGACTAATGGAGGACGGTGCATCAGAACTGACGACCCCCATCTGTTCCAGATTCTCTTCATAACTGCCCGCAGAGATGTAGGTATCGTAGATGTTGAGAAGTGTTTCATCATCGGGATCCTTCAAATAGAGGTCAAGCATTTGTGCCATTGCTGATTCACTCATGTTTTCAGGAGAAGCGGTCTGCTGCATTGCCATGCTTGGGACGGGCATACTTGCCATCATTGCCGCTGCAAAGCTGATATAGATTTTTGCCTTGTCCGACACCTCCAATTTCTGGATATAAGCTTTGGCATCCTTGATTTTTTCCGCATCGTCCTTCGGATCGAACAGCACACCGCTCAGAACATTTTTTGTTTCATTTTCCCTCTGCTCCCTGACAACGGCACTTTCATCGGTATAACGGAGCAGGTAGTCTGTCAAGGCTCTTGTATAGCCAATCGGCTTGGTCAAAAGCATATTGTCAGAATCCTCTTTTTGCTTGAGAATGGCGGTAATCTTCATCACTTCCGCCTCTTTCAGCTTTTCTTTCAGGCGTTCTTCGTTGGAAGCGATCGTTTCATAGGTGCCAAAACGAGTTTTTTCATAGTAGTCACAGGCGGGAAGCAAATAAAATTCCTTACTGCAAATGTCGCTGTATTCCAGCTTTTGGCTTTTGATTTCGACATCTTCACCCTTTTCGATTTTTTTCGCAATCTTTTTATATTCGTCCACGGGCAGGAAGCCAAACTGGTAGAGAGTAGTCAGCGGCACTTCATTGTTTTCATCCAGCACCAGCACCAATTCATTGTATGCCTTAGGCATGGTGCCGTATATAACATCGTAATTGTCAGTAATGACACTGCTCACAGCACCCGTTTTCGGGTCAAACAGCAGTTCTTCCATCAGGGAACTGCCGCCGCCGATCATTGCCATAGCACCGTCCGTCATGCCGAACTGCATTCCGCCAAAGGAAAGTGTCTGCTGTTTTTCATCCTGGAGGGTACTGCCGTCCGTATTGACAAGTATGCCGTCCTGGTCATAGGCATACAAGCCGAATTTGGTATCATAGGAGTAGATAATGCCGTTGTCACCGATATATTGATGGATAGGACTGTTGGGGTTGTCAAGATATTTTTTGAAATCGGTCAGGTTGTTTTCGGTGAAGCTGGTGGCAAATTTGGAAACAGATTCCAGCTGTGAGCCGTCCGAGTAGACAGCATTCATATCATGGGTCACTGCATCGGGATCAAGTGCTTTTTGCCGTGCTTCTATAACACTGCTCAGGTCAATGGTCTGTGCCGCAATTTCAATGGGGTAGGAGGTCATGGTACTCCGCTGGATACTGTCAATATAGAGATTGACACCGTTGGACATGGAAAGAATCAGGGCAATCCCGATAATACCGATAGAACCCGCAAATGAAGTCAGAAACGTTCTGCCCTTTTTGGTACGGAGGTTATTGAAGCTGAGGGCAAGGGCTGTCAGGAAAGACATGGAGGACTTGCCCATATTTTTATGCTGCGGCGGCTGTTCCTCCTGTTCGGGGACAAAGGGGTTGGAATCGTCCGTAATTTTGCCGTCCGACAGTTTGACGATACGGGTCGCATACTTGTCTGCCAGTTCGGGATTGTGCGTGACCATGATGACAAGGCGGTCTTTTGCCACCTCGTTGAGCAAGTCCATGACCTGCACACTGGTTTCGGAGTCCAAGGCACCTGTCGGTTCATCGGCAAGCAATATATCAGGGTCATTGACCAATGCACGGGCAATGGCAACTCTCTGCATCTGACCGCCCGACATCTGATTCGGACGCTTGTGAAGCTGGTCACCGAGTCCTACTTTTTCCAGTGCTTCTTTGGCACGTCTGCGGCGTTCGGACTTGGAAATGCCCGAAATGGTCAGTGCCAGTTCCACATTGGCAAGCACACTCTGATGAGGTATCAGATTATAGCTCTGAAACACAAACCCGATTGTATGGTTGCGATAGGAATCCCAGTCACGGTCTTTATACTTTTTGGTGGAAATGCCATTGATAATCAGGTCGCCGCTGTCATACCTGTCCAGACCGCCCACAATGTTCAGCAGGGTCGTCTTGCCCGAACCGGACGGGCCAAGAATGGCAACAAATTCGTTATCACGGAAATTCAGGCTGACATCATCCAATGCCGTCTGAACAAGCTCTCCTGTCCGATACTGCTTGCGGATATTTTCAATTTTCAGCATATGATCCTTCCTTTCATTTTGCAATCCGCTGTACGGCAAACTTGCCTGCTGTTGCCGCACACGGCAGACCGCCCGGCAACTGCTGCCACTGCGTTGCCAGTACCACATTGTCCAGACCGTCAATCACACCTGTCAGCATTTGCTGTCCGACTGCCTGCGGTGCATAGATATATCCCATATAGGAACCTTGATATGCCCCCGTGAAGCGTTCATAAGTACAGGGTGTCACGATGTCCAACACCTCGATTTCCCCGTTGATTTGCTGGTACTGTGCCGACACTCTGCGGCTGATTTCCTCCGCCAGTTCTCGTTTTTTCTCTTGATAGGCAGTCCTGCCGGTATCATACAGTTCCCGCCAGTAGGCATAATCCTCTTGTGTCTGGGTGCAATGCACCTGCAAAACCGCCTTTCCAAGCGGGGCAAAGGACGGTTCATAGGCATAACCTCTTACCCCCAGACGGTGAAACACCGAATGACCAACCGTCAACTCCCGACACGAAAAAATTTCCGTGCCGTGAATGAACTCACACGGGTCATCTACTCCAAAGGAAACCTGAAAAGCACTATGTACTTTCAGGTTTTTATCATTTTCGGCAAGCTGTTTGGGCATATATGCCTTGTCCAGCAGCTTCCCGAACGTGATATGCACATCACACGCAGGAATGAGATAATCTGCCGCTATAACGGTACCGTCCTCCAGTGTAATGCCCGTTGCTTTTGTACCGTCCACGTTGATTTGTGCCACGGGTGTCCCTGTATGAATCACACCGCCCAGAGAACGATATTTGTCTGCAATCCGCTGTGCCATCTGCACAGAGCCGCCCTTGGGAATATCGCCGTTGCCTGACGTGAATGTTGCATAAGCAGACAGCAGTGACAAGGCACTGAAATTACCGTCCATGTAATCTCCAAAAAACTGCCGCAACACAGGGCTTTTCCATGTTCTGGCAAACTCCCTGACGGTCATTTTGCCGTACTTTTTCATATACTTCATCATGCCGAACATGGACAGCCCCAGCTTCATCAACTGCCGTTTCGACATCATGTCCATTGGCATCTCCGCAGGAATCTCCAGCTTTTCCAGTGCTGTCACGGCGTCCATGAATTCTTCCATGGTCTTTCCGTCACCACGTCCGAATTTCTGGAGTTCTTCCCGTGTTTTGTCCTTGTCCCTCCAGAGGGTGACGGTTTTTTCCTCTATATGACTGGTATAGAATCTGTCGGGCTGTATCATCTCCACATCACTGCCCAAGGCACCAATATCCTCCCAAAGCTGATAAAGAGCTGTTGAGGGGTTTGTGCCTGTCAGCCAGTGGATACAATTGTCAATATGGAAGCCGTTTCTGCTCCATCCCGTACATTCTCCCCCAATAATACTATGACGCTCAAAAATTTCACTTTCATAGCCGTACCGCTGTGCAAACACGCCTGCTGTCAATCCCGCAATGCCGCCTCCGATAATTACAATCTTACTCATTTTATCACCTCACGCAATTTTCAGCATACTATATTCTCCTATCCCTGTCAAGGACAAAATAACAAATAAAATTCCTCTCAAAAATATATCGAAAATAATGCAACTTTCCGATTTTTCCCAAAAGCATAGATATTCCCCGATAATTGATGTATAATAAATGAGCAAAAATTATGCATTATGCATTATGAATTATGAATTTTAAAAACACGGAGGTTTTTTTATGACGGTTGATATAAAGCAGTATGAAGAATTTGTTTCCAACAGTCCCTATGGTAGTTTTACACAGTCCTCCCACTGGGCAGATGCAAAAGAGGGTTGGGACAGTGAACAGGTAGCCGTATTTGATGAAAACGGTGCCATCAAAGCCGCTATGCAGATTCTGTTCCGCAAACTGCCCGTGGTTGGCTCCACGTTTGCCTATGCCACCAGAGGGCCTGTATGCGACTGCAATGACAAGGAAACTCTGACCGCCCTGATGGAAGAAGCAAAGAAAGCCGCCAAAAAACACCATGCCTATATGCTGAAAGTTGACCCCATGATTCCCCACTGTGAACAAGTCACGCAGGAAGAAAATTTCAGCTTTGACATTGACAAAAGCCGTGAAGTCATTGACAATTTCAAAGCACTGGGCTTTGACTATGACCCCGCTATTTCCGAAGATGTCACCGTGCAGAGCCTGAAAAACTACCTGCTCAACATCAAGGGCAAAACAAAAGACGAGGTATTTGCAGGCTTTCATTCCAAATGGCGGTACAATATCCGTGTTGCCGAACGAAAGGGTGTAACGTGCCAGCCCTACGGCAAGGACAAGCTGGACGATTTCTGTATGCTGATGAAGGAAACAGGCGAGCGTGACGGCTTTCATATCCGCTCTAAAGAGTATTTTGCCAACATGATGGACGCTCTGGGCGAACACGCAAGATTATATATGTGCTATGCACCCGACGGCAAGCCGATTTCAGGGGCATTGACCATCAATTATGCCAAACGTGTCAGCTACCTGTACGGTGCTTCGGGCAACGGCCACCGCAATCTCATGCCGAACCACCTCATGCAGTGGACAATGATACAGTGGGCGGTGGAAACAGGCTGCGAGCTGTATGACTTCATGGGTGTTCCCCACTACGATGATGAAACACACTCCAACTATGGTGTGTATAAATTCAAAAAAGGCTTTAACGGCTATGCCGTGAAATACCTCGGCGAATTTAATTATATTCCCTCCAAAGCCAAATATGCCTTTCTGAAATGGGCGGCCAAGACCTTTATGCACAGAGATATTTAATATCGGAAACCGACCCATATCACCATGCAGACAACAGAGTAATTTCTGTTGTCTGCTTTTATTTCGACAGGATAAGCTGCTTTCATCGTGTATAATATCATGCAGCGAACAGCAAAACTCACTATAAAATTCACATTTTTCCACAAACCTTCCATCTATACAGGGTTACGGCTGTCGGCAGAATCCCAACCAAAGTTATCTTGTGCCTTGTCGAAAACTGCCGTATAATGTTGCCGTAAGCTGTTCTGCTTGCCGAATACAAATCTTTTTAAAGGGGTTTTGGGATATATGGAAAGCACATACATCTATGAAATGACAGAAAGCCTGGAACACGTTGATGAACATGGCATCATGAAGGTTTACGGGATCAGCATCTCTAACCGCCGACAGGAACTTTGCCAATTGGCAGGAGAGTCCTGCCGCATTGACGGCATTTCTCCTGATTATGAGCAAGTACGGCAACTCAAGGAGCTGATGGAAGAGCTGGAACTGTATCCCGTGCATTTACGGGACGTAGTGGAAGATTTCCTCTCATGAAAGCAATTGCCCGAAGAAGGATTCTTCGGGCATGGCTGTTATTCTGTTTCATAGGTTGTTCCGTCAGTGACTTCAAGACCTCCCGAACGGGGATACTGCTTGGTTCCTGCATTAAAGATGACCTGCGGCGAGGTAATCTCTTCCACCTTGTCCTTGGGCAGGACATAGGAATACGTGCCGTCTCCATTATCGGTCATTTCTTCCCCCGGCCAGTCTGCATTCTTTTTCTGATCATCGTTGTAGACATAGGCATGAACGGGTGTCTCCCATTCCTCAGGCTTGACAAAGGTGATTTTGAGACCCTCAGCCTGCTCCTCGGACGATTCTTCCTCGGACGATTCCTCCTCAGACGATTCTTCCTCAGATGACTCTTCCTCAGACGATTCTTCCTCAGATGACTCTTCCTCAGACAATTCTTCCTCAGACAATTCTTCCTCAGATGACTCCACAGCGGACGATTCTTCCTCAGAGGATTCCACAGTGGATGATTCTTCCTCAGAGGATTCCTCCACAGACGATTCTGCAACAGACGATTCTTGGACAGGGGCAGAAGAAATCGGTGAGCCATCCTCTGTATAAATACGTCCCGTACAACCCGTCATTGCTGCTGCCAACAGCAGGGATGAAAATATGGCAATGATTTTCTTTGCTTTCATAACGTGATCCCTCCATAATCAAAATATCCATCTTCTATTATACACTCTATCAAAAAATTTTCAATATCTTTTTGAAAATTAAGTGGTTCCGATACTTCTCCCGCCCAACCGCACAAAAAATATGACTTTCAACATAGCAAAATGCTCTTGACGAAGCAGGACTGTTCTTGTAAAATTAGAAGAGAAATTGAGGGAGAGGGAGTATTTTCATGAAATACAACATCATGGCACTGGACATTGACGGCACACTGACCAACTCCGAAAAGGTCATTACCCACACTACCAAACAGGCTTTGTTCCATTTTCAGGAGCAGGGCGGCAAAATCATTCTTGCATCGGGCAGACCGATACCGGGGATTCTCCCCCATGCCAAGACACTGCACCTTGCGGAATATGGCGGCTATATACTTGCTTATAATGGCGGTTGTGCCATTGACTGCCAAAGCGGTGGCATTCTCTTTCAGGACACGCTTGACCTGGCTTATATCCCCGAAATTTGTGAGATCATCAAGGACTATCCTGTCGGTATCAACACCTATGAGGGCGATCACATTATCGTTGGCAATCAAATCAACCGCTACACGGAAATAGAAGCCCGTATCAACGGGATGCCTATCCAATATACAGAGGACTTTCCTGCCTACGTTGATTTTGACATAAACAAGTGTCTTTTGCAAGGGGAGCCTGCTGTCATTCTGGAATTGGAGAAAATTCTCTCCGAAAAATACAAAAACAAGCTTGGTATCTTTAAATCCGAACCATTTTTTCTGGAGATTGTTCCTCAGGGCATTGACAAAGCTTCCTCCATTGACCGGCTTTTAAAGACCATCGGCATGAAAACGGAAGAATGTATTGCCTGCGGTGACGGGTTCAATGATATTTCCATGCTTCGTTATGCAGGTCTGGGAGTGGCAATGGAAAACGCCGCTGACACCGTGAAGAACGCTGCCGATTACATCACCCTCTCCAATGACAGGGACGGCATTGCCCATCTGCTCCGAAAAATAGCCGTATGACAGAAAAAACCACCGAAATGCATCGGTGGTTTTTGTTATGTTCAGTTTTCCTTGACGATTTTGACCGTTCTCTCCACGCTGTAAGCGGACAGGCAGGCATCGTTGGTGTCATATTTCAGCTTTGCCTTTTCATCCTCGATATACTTGTCAAACTCATCCTGTTTCATGTTATAGACAACAGAAGCTCTGTCAACATAATCCGTTTCTTTTTCCCCTGCATCCTCAGAATACTTGATCTTATCGGCAAGTTTGCTGACAGATCCTTTGTAGATAAGATACAAGGTGTCATCAATCGTTTTGACAACCGCTTCTTCCTCTTTGGCATCTTTGATTGCCTTTTTGAGGTTATCGCTCATCTGGCTTGCCTCAGCGTCATCAAACGTAGTTTTCAATGTTGTGGTACCGCTGCTCGGAACGCTCTCCGCTTCAAAATCCGTTTTATACTGTGTTTCTACATCGTCCGTCGTTTTTTTGTCATTATTCAGCATATTGCGGTACTTATTAAAATTCGTTGTTACCTTGTCCTTGGTTTCCGCATCTATATCCACCGAATTGCCTTCCTCATCCGTTGTTTTGAGGGAGTAGGCAATGTAGTAATAGTTGATATAGTTTTCCTTGTAGTACTTTTTAACGTCCTCTTCGGGAACCTCTTTTTCCCCGTCCTTGCCATAAATTTTGGTAAACAGTTCCGAACGGAGAT
>ONUD01000122.1 GCA_900320925.1 uncultured Eubacteriales bacterium | reverse complement strand
TGGAATTGCAGGGACTTGCCGGTATACTTTTGCAGGAGCTTCGGCAGTTTCACCGTTCCAATGTCATTGCACTGTCTGTGATGGGTACAGCCCTCCGAAATCAGCACCGTATCTCCGTTTTGCAAGCGGTCAATGGCGGAAACACCCTTGACAACCGTGTGCAGATTGCCTTTATAGTTGGCAAACAGAATCGAAAAGGATGTCAGCAAAATATCTTCCGGCGTGTCACGGCTCACTCTGGCAAATGCCTGACTGTCCGTAATGACCATGGCGGGCTTTTCGGCAAGGGCTGACAAGGTTTCTTTAAGCGTTGTATCCCTTGTCACAACGGGTATCATCTCATGGTCAAGCAGTTCCCTGATGGTCTGCACCTGCGGCAGAATCAGCCTTCCCTTTGGTGCGGACTCGTCTATGGGTACTACCAGCACCACTTTGTCATTTCTGTTCAGCAGGTGCGATACAATCTGCCTGTCATTGTGGAGCGTTCCTGCCTGTCTGGCAATCAGCTCTCTGAGGGCATGGATATTTTCCCCCGTTTTGGCACTGACAGCAATTTCATTGTCAGCCTGTACGGTGACTTTTTGCAGGTCACTCTTATTATAGGCGATGATATAAGGAATCTTCTTGCTTTCAAATTTGGCAACAAGATTGTCTTCATACTCTCCCATGCCCTTTTGTGCATCGGTAACCAAAACGGCAATGTCTGTTTTATTCAGGACACGGAGGGTCTTTTGCACACGCATACTGCCCAGTTCCGTTGCTGTGTCATCAATTCCTGCCGTGTCCACCATCATGACGGCTCCCAGCGGCAGCAGTTCCATTGCCTTGAAAACGGGGTCTGTTGTAGTTCCCGCCACGTCCGATACAATGGCAATCTTCTGGTTCGTGACCGCATTCAGCAGACTGGATTTTCCTGCATTCCTCTGTCCGAAAAAGGCAATATGCACTCTTTCGGCAGAGGGTGTATTATTCAGTGACATAGCCCTCACCTCAGAAACGGAAATCTCTTTGACCGTTGGCAATTTCTGCAAGGTGCTGTTTGGTAATTTCCCGCACCTTGTCTTTGGGAATGTTTTTCAGCTCGTCCAAAATCAGCTTGTCACCAATGGCACGGGTCTCAGGAGAGGCATAGTCCTCCAGATACTCTTTCAGTGTCATGAGGGCATTCGGGTGACAGCAATTCTGAATCTGTCCTGCCTTGCAGAGGGACATGAAACGGTCGCCCGTCCTGCCCTCACGGTAGCAGGCAGTGCAGAAGCTGGGAATGTAGCCGAGTTCCATCAGCCATTTCACCACTTCGTCCAGTGTACGGGTATCGCTTACATCAAACTGTGCGGAATCCTCATCATCGGGACACGGTTCTGCATAGCCGCCGACACTGGTTTTGGAACCGCCGCTGATTTGCGACACACCGAGGTGCAAGACTCTTTCACGGCTCTTCTGGCTCTCACGGGTGGACACAATCATGCCCGTATACGGCACGGCAATCCTGATACAAGCCACGATTTTGGCAAAGGTATCATCGGAAATGCCGTTATCAAAGACATCGGGGTCAATATCATCGGCACGTCTGACACGAGGTACACTGATGGTATGGGGTCCCACACCGAACCGTGCTTCCAGATGTTCGGCGTGCATGAGGATTCCGACAAACTCGTATCTGTACAGTTCCAAACCGAACAGTACACCGCATCCTACGTCATCAATGCCTGCCTCCATAGCTCTGTCCATGGCTTCGGTATGGTAGCAGTAATTGTGTTTGGGGCCTGTGGGGTGAAGGCGTTCATAGCTTTCCTTATTGTAGGTTTCCTGAAAGAGAATATACGTACCAATGCCGGCATCTTTCAGCTTTTTGTAATTTTCATGGGTGGTGGCGGCAATATTGACATTGACACGTCTGATAGCACCGTTTTTATGCTTGATACTGTAGATAGTTTTGATACTTTCCAGAATGTATTCAATGGGATTGTTGACAGGGTCTTCCCCTGCTTCCAGTGCAAGACGCTTGTGACCCATATCCTGCAAGGCAATGACCTCTTTGCGTATTTCGTCCTGTGTCAGCTTTTTACGGGCGATATGCTTGTTTTTGAGGTGGTACGGGCAGTACAGACAGCCGTTGACACAATAATTGGAGAGATACAGCGGTGCAAACATCACGATACGGTTGCCATAGTAATGCTGTTTGATTTGCTCGGCAAGGGCATAGATTTCCTGATTTTTCTCCTCAATGTCACAATCCAGCAGTACCAGTGCTTCCTTGTGGGAAAGGCCTTTTTCAAGCCTTGCTTTTTCAAGAATCTGGTCAATCAGTTCGGCATTGTGCTTGTTTTGTTCGGCATATTCCAGACAGGCTTTGATTTCCTCGTCATTGATAAACTCCTCCGCATGGGGGGATTTCGGATCATATTTCATTTCAAAAACTTCCTTTCATTCGATTGACAATATATCTTTATTATGATATAATAGTGATATAATAGTGATAGGGGGTATAGAAAGAATGGCAACAATAAGACCAAGTGCAGATTTGCGGAATCATTATAATGAAATTTCTGATTTCTGCCACAACCACCGTGAACCTGTGTATATTACCAAAAACGGAAAAGGCGATTTGGTGCTTCTGTCCAATGACGAGTACGAAAGATTGTGCGGTCGCTATGAACTGTATCAGTTACTGCTCGAAGGACTTAAGGACACCAAAACCGATACAGGACGTCCCGCAAGTGAATTTTTCAATGATATGGAAAGGAAGTACGGTTTTGGAAAAATATCAAGTCCTCGTTGAAAAAACTGCCCTCACGTTTTCCCGTCATTGATGAACCACCTTTTTCCTTGCTTGGTATCAGAAAATTCATGGTCAAAAATTATCTTGTTTTTT
>ONUD01000164.1 GCA_900320925.1 uncultured Eubacteriales bacterium | reverse complement strand
TTGGCAAAATCCCCGTAATTGGTCATCAAGAGCATTCCCTCTGATTCCCTGTCCAGTCTGCCTACATAAAACAGTCGGGCAGGCACTTCCTCCACCAGTTCCGTCACACACTTCCTGCCGCCCTCATCATTGGCAGTCGTAATATATCCTCTCGGCTTATGCAGCATGATATAATATTTCTTTGCATCGGCTTTCAGAGAAATTTCCCTGCCTGCCACCGTAATTTTATCTTTCATAGGGTCTGCCTTTTCGCCCAGCCGGACTTTTCTGCCGTTAACGGTCACAGCCCCTCTTTCAATCAATTCTTCTGCCTTGCGTCGGGAAGAGATGCCTGCATCGGCAATGATTTTCTGCACTCTTACTTTTTCCATGTTACCATTCCTTTGCTTCAAGATAAAGGCAGCTCTCTGCCGCTGTCAAGGTACTTTCAGTAATCATTTTGCCATCAAGAAAAAACTGTACCTTTCCGACAACACTGTCCTTTTGCACAGGAGCATAGACAAAATGCGGCATGACAAGATGCCTGACCACACGGCTCCCTTTTTTTAAAACCGCACTGCATGATTCCTGCGGCATCACTCGTATCTGCTGTTTTCGGGAACCCACTACGGGAATATATGCCTCCTCGTTCCACAGCGTCACTTTTTCCACCATGGCAAAACCACTGTCATATAGTGCCATATGGTCATTCCAGTCATCCCCGTCATTCAGCGTGACAGCAATGAGTCGCACCCCATTCCGTTCTGCACAGGAAGTCAGGGTACGTCCCGCCTTACGGGTAAAACCGGTCTTAATGCCAATACACCCCTCATACAGTGAAAGCAGTTTGTTGTGATTCACATAGACCTGCTTTTTGTTTTCAGGCTGCACAAAGGACACACTCATGCTTTTTTGCGACACGATGGCACGAAACTGCCGGTTCTTCATGGCATAGCTGCACAGCAGTGCCATATCATAGGCTGTCGAATAGTGCTGTTCATCGTCCAGTCCCGACGGTGTCACAAAATGGGTATCCCGCATTCCGAGCTGCCGTGCTTTTTCATTCATCCTGTCGGCAAATTTTTCTTTGCTTCCTGCCACTGACACAGCAATGGCATTGGCGGCATCGTTGCCGGATACCATCATCATGCCCTTGACCAGTTCAGAAAGGCGTATGACCTCCCCCACTTTCAGGTACATACTGGAACCTTCGGCAATCATGTCATAGGTAAATGTCACCTCTCTGTCCTCTGCCTCCAGTGCAAGCACAGCTGTCATGATTTTGGTAATACTGGCAATAGGGCGTTTTTCATATGCCGCTTTTTCATACAGCACCTCACCGCTGTCTGCACAATACAAAACAGCCGACAATGCAGAGATTTGTACTTGCTCCTTTGCCTGCACCCCGACCGTACAGACTGAAAACAACAGACACCATACAGCTGCCACAGCAATGCCTTTTCTCAACAATAAAAACCACCTGCCTAATGATTGATCTATCCAACTTATATGCATAAGGCAGGCGGTTTATTTTTCAGATAGCCAGCATTTTCCGTTCTAATTCGCTGATCTCGAACATTTTGACAATCGCCTCAATACTCATACTGGACTTTAAGGAAGCAACCGCCTTTTTGAGCAGTTCCAAACGACCCTCGGCACGACCTTCTGCACGACCCTCGTTTTTCATTTCATCATCATGCACTTTCATGTCAATATAGTCTTTCATCAGAATGGAACTTTGACGTATCTGATGGACTTCCTCATCAATTTCCCGTGTTGTATTGTCCGATACAATACCGTCTCTCACATAATCCATAAAGCTTTGCAGCTCCTTTCTGTCCGTCCTGCCGTTCACATTCAGCACGACTTTATAGGTATCGTCCCCCAAGGGAATATGGTTGACGGTATCATAATTCTGAAACTGATACAATGCCAGACCATGCCCAAAGGGGTCATACTTGCAGATGAACACGGTATAGTATTTTGGCAGGGCATTATAATCGGTATTTTTCTGCAAAAAACTGGTATCTCCCGTTGCCTGATAGTATCTCATACGTTTGGGGAGATTTTTTCTGTCCAGCTGCTGCATTTCGATATTGTAGATTACGCCGCCGCTTGGTGTCCTGACATAGACATCATACCTGACACCATGCACGCCAACAGAGGTTTCCACCACCTTTTCGATATGTGTATCGAAAATATCCGGCAGTTCCTCCGATAAAATGAGTTTTATCACCTTGGCGGCAATTTTCAGATTCTCCATTACGTGCGTAAAAATGAAGTTATCAGAAAAAGGCAGACTGGCATATTCTTTTTCCAACGCTGTTCTGTCCATGGAAAGATACCTCACACCTGTGGGTCATCCAGACCTGCATTGGATTCTTTTACAACCGTTTCCGATTTTTCTTCTTTTTTGTCCTTTTTGAACAGACCGACCACTTTATCCACGACATCGGGAATAATCCCCACTGCCCTGTCACCGGAATCCTGATAGGCAGAAATGTTCAGCATTTTCACTTCCCCGTTGTAAATGGAGATGAAAGCAAGAGGGGTAATTGTCACACCTGCCCCCGAACCGCCGCCAAAGAGATTCTGTGAATCCGCCTTTTTGGAATTGAACTCCGAGCCGCCCGAGGCAAAGCCATAAATCACCTTGGAAACAGGGATAATTGTTGCACCGTCGGGTGTCGTGATAGGAGTTCCAATGACCGTATTCACGTCAACCATTTGTTTCAGTTTGTCAAGAGTCGTATCCATCAATCCATTGATAGGATGTTCGCTCATTTTCAACACCACCTTTATCATTTAAGTATACTATAATTGTCTCTGAAAAGCAAGGTTATTGCTTCAATTTCTGCAAGATCCCGATTCCCTTGAACAAGGCACCGAGAGCCGCTGCCACTACGAAAATGGGCATGATATGCACTTTCATGATAAAATGCACCTTTGTGGTATCCGCTTCAAAGCCTGCATCAATATATTCCTCATGTTTTCTGATACGGACGTGCCTGTCCAGCAGTGACAGCAGCGGATAGATTGCCGCACACGCATAGCCGTATTTCATAGCTGTATCGGCAGGGTCTTCCCCCACTACCAGCAAATCCAACCGCAATCGGGAGATAACCAGATGTTTTCTGACAGTATCCAACAGCTTCATGACAATGCCTGTGATTTGCTTCAGCAATTCAATGATTCCCTCCAAGCCCTGCTTTTTGGTAAACTCCCAGACAGGATTCTTTTTTTTGGCAGTTTTGGCTTTTTTTTTGGTGGGAGAAGCGACACTGCTTTCTTGAGGTTTTGTATCTTCTTTTTTTTCGGGCTTCGGTTTTTGGGGCAGTATCCTGAAAAACGGAAACAAATACCCGACTTTCAGTGTCACCTCATTATCATATACCAACTGGATACTGAAAGGGCAGAACAGAACAAACAAAATCAATCCTGCCAGTACCAGCAGAATGGTCAGAAAGATTTTCATGCCTCCTCCTCCGCCTCCTCATTCGGCAGCGGCGGCAGCTCTCCAAGGGAGGAAATATGGAAGCACCGCAAAAAATGCTCGGTTGTACCATAGACCAGCGGTCTGCCGGGCAGTTCCAGCCTGCCCTTTTCTTCAATCAATTGTCTTGCCACAAGACTTGACACCACGCCTGAGCAATCCACTCCCCTGACCTGTTCTACAAATGCCTTGGTCACGGGCTGATTGTAGGCAATAATGGCCAGCACCTCCGAAGCCGCTTGTGACAATGGAGCATTGCGTTTGATGTCCATAACCTCCCGAATCACATCGGCATATTCCTCGACGGTACACATCTGGTAACTGTCATTCAGCCTGACGATTCGGATACCACGGTCTGCTTTCTCATATTCCTCCACAAGACCATCACAAATGCTCATAGCCTGCAAGGCACCAATATGGAGTGCTTGTGCGATTCTGGAGAGTTCCACAGGCGTTCCGCTTGCAAATATCACTGCTTCCACGGCATTTTTCAATTTTCTTTCTTCCAACGCTTACCGCCTCCGACCGTCATTTTTAATATCTGTTGGCCGCCCTCTTCCTCGATACGCACACGCTTTCCCTTTATCAATTCCAGTATGGCAAGAAAGGTTGCCACTAATTCACTCTTGTCGCCTGCATCGTCAAACATATTGTCATAGCGGACACTCCTGCCGTTCCAAAGCTTTCTCATGACGCCAATAATTCTGGAACTGACCGATACAATCCGTCTTTGCACGATACCCGAAAATGCTTCTTGTGAGGGAGGTATCTTTGCCTTTCCCCTGCCGACAGCCGCAAGATAGGCTCCTATCAAATAAGCAGGCTCATGCTCTCTCTTGTAAGTCATATCCGCCTTGATTTTCATCGGCTCACGGCAGTAGCTGTCAAAGCTGATATTGGCTGCCAGCAGCTTTGCCACACGCTTGCACTTCTGATACTCTATCAGCTGCCCTGACAGTTCCTCCCGCATTTTTTCCGCTTCTTCGTACTTTGGCAGCAGCATGGCCGATTTGATTTGCACCAGCCGTGATGCCATTGCCAGAAACTCTCCTGCCACATCCAGATTTTGTTCCTGCATGATACCGATATGCTCCATATACTGTTCCAGCAATACGGCAATTGGGATATCATAGATATTCAGCTTATTTTTCTCTATCAGGTGCAGCAACAGGTCAAGCGGCCCCTCAAAGACATCCAGTTTATATGAAATCTGTTCCATCACCATGCCCACGAGAACGGCAGTGCCGTCAGCCAGTTAATCCCGTTATACAGAGCCGTCTGTATTGGGGACAGAATCCCGCCGAATCCGCCTGACAGGAGCAGTACCATAAAGCCCATGGTAATATACATTTCATAGGGCTGTATGCGGTGGAGCAGACTGTCGGGCAGGAATGCCATAAGAATTTTGGAACCGTCCAGCGGCGGTATCGGTATGAGATTGAACACTGCCAGACTGATATTGATAATTTCCAGAAATTCAAAAAACAGCAGTACATAATACATCAGGCTTGACTGTCCAACATAGTAGGAATTTGTCCTAATCAAAATCGTCTGTATCAGATTCAGTATCAAACCTGCCACGATAGCCGCCAGCAGATTGGAAACAGGTCCCGCTAATGCCGTGAGTGCCATATCCCGTTTCGGCTTTTTGAAGAATCTCGCATCGACAGGTACGGGCTTTGCCCAGCCAAAACCTACCAGCAGAATCATTGCTGCCCCCATATAGTCGATATGTGCCATCGGGTTGAGGGTAAGCCGTCCCATATTTTTGGCAGTTCTGTCGCCCAGCCGGTACGCTGTAAATCCGTGTGCCCACTCATGCACGGGCAGCACCAAAAAAATCACAATCAATGATGAAATAATATAGACGATCACGGAAATAATATTGACATTTCCCGAACGCAGCATACTTAAAAGCATCCGTTTTCTTCCTTTCTTTGTTATCAAAAAACACCAACTAAGATTCCTCAAAGTTGGTGTTTTACAAAATATCGGTCAAAAGAGATTATTCCTCGTCGCCGTTGTCATCCAACTCGTCCTCGTCATAATCAAATTCGAGTGTTTCACCGCACTTCGGGCAAACAATGCCGCCCTCATTCAGTGAATCCTCATCAAGACCTATGGTGGTACCGCAGGTCGGACAGGTCACTTCATAAGCGTTTTCCTCTCCCCCTGTGCAGTAACCGCAGTCACATTCCTCTTCATCGTCATATTCATCGTACAGCAAATCTTCCACACCGGAAAGATCCTCGTCCAATGCATCAATCTGGTCGCATACATCATCATAACTCTGGTTAAGCTGTGACACTTCTTCCGCCATCTCATCAACCAAGTCAATCAATGCTTTCAGCACCTTGTTCTGTTTGTCGGACAGATCCAATTCCATCCCGTCAAACAATCCTTTCACATATGCGGCTCTCTCTCTGATGTCCATTCCTTTTCCCTCCGTATCCGAGTGAGCATTCCTCATTTCTCACTCCTCATTCCTCATTGACTCAAGCTCTTGCCATGTATTCGCCGGTTCTGGTATCAATCTGGATTTTGTCACCCTCGTTGATAAAGAGCGGCACTTTGATTTCGGCACCTGTTTCCAGTGTGGCAGGCTTGGTCACGTTGGTAGCGGTATCCCCCTTGAAGCCGGGGTCTGTCTGTGTCACGGTCAGCACCACAAAGTTTGGCGGTTCTACCCCAAATACATTGCCCTTGTAAGAAAGAATCTTACATACCATGTTCTCTGTCACG
>ONUD01000120.1 GCA_900320925.1 uncultured Eubacteriales bacterium | reverse complement strand
TGGTGTCACCAATAAGACCGTTTCCAGATGGGAAACAGGAAAGTATTTACCGCCTGCCGATATTCTTATGTCTATGAGCAAGCTGTTTGATGTCAGTATCAATGAGATTTTGACAGGACAAAGACTGGCGGATACAGAGTACAAGGCAACGGCGGAAAAAAATCTGACAGAAGCCGTCAGACAAAGCAGTTTTGACAGGAAAGAAAAAATGGATTTTTTCAAGAAGAAGTGGAGAAAAGAACATATTGCCATCATGATTCTGATAGGAATCGGTGCCATAGCAGTCTTTGTCATAGGGATGGTGCTGCGATCCTCACTGCTTGGTTCTATGGCTGTTTTGGTGCTTGTGCTTGGTCTTGGCTGGAGGAACAATGCCATGATGTCTTATGTGGAAAAAAAGGTTTATGGTGACAAACAATAGCAAGTCTGATGGGTCAGCATCGTCAAAGTCAAGAAAAAAGCGTTTCAAAGAAACTTCTTTGAAACGCTTTTGTTGTGGCAGGGATTGATTATGCCTGTTCCTCTCTCATCTTTGCAAAGCAGTCGCTGCAATAGACAGGACGGTCTTCACGGGGTCTGAAAGGCACCTTTGCTTCCTGACCGCAGGAGGCACAAACGGCAGTGAACATTTCACGCTCGGGTCTTTGTGCATTTCTTCTTGCGTCACGGCAAGCCTTGCATCTCTGGGGTTCATTCTCGAAGCCCTTGGATGCATAGAATTCCTGTTCGCCTGCGGTGAAAACAAATTCGTTGCCGCATTCCTTGCAGATGAGAGTCTTATCCTCGTACATTGTGTTTTACCTCACTTTGGTATTTTTAGTTTTCGCCCTCGGGCGGACTCGCACCGCCACCTTTGATATATCTCAACGCTCTTCCATAAGCTACACGGGCAGATCTTTCAGTTTTTTGCGAACCCTCTGCATGGCATTGTCACAGGATTTTCTGGAAATACCGAGGGTACGGGCAATTTCGTCATACGAATGCCCTTCAAGGTAAAGGGAAAGGACACGCAGTTCTGATGGAGAAAGACTGGTTTCCATGTAGGCAATCAGGCGTGCAAAATCCTCCTTGATGATGAGTGCATTTTCAGGCTGGACATTCTCGTGTACGGGGACATCTTCCTCCAGACGCCATGCAGAAGCGTTCCACTGATTCTTACGGGAGTTAGCACTGCGTACAGCCGAAACCAGCCGGTTTTTGATACAGGCTGCGGCATAGGTACGAAAAACAGCACCCCCGTTTTCCTCATACGTTTCTGCGGCACTGAGCAGTGCCAGGAAGCCCTCCTGCACAAGGTCATCGGATTCGACCCCCTTGCCGCCAAGGTCAGCCGCCTTGCTGCGGATGAGGAACAGATACCTCAGGGCAAGCTGCTGAAAGGCAAGCTGTTCACCGCTGCGGAAGAGATGTATCAGTTCTGTATCCGTCAAGTGATTCCACTGTTCCGTCATTACTGCCTCACCACCGTCTGCCATCTTATCATACACTATTTTTTTTGATAAGTCAATCAAATTTTATCTACATTGCAAAAAAATTTCCATTTTCAACCATTGACATGGGGGAAAGGGGCTTTGTTTTCTGTCATATTGCCCAATTGCAGGGAAAAAATGGAAATGATAGGAGAATTTTTGGGGTATCATCTTGTAACTTTTCACAAAATCGTATATAATAGAACCAAACTGTTTCTGTAAGGTGGAAAAAATATGGTAGTAAAGATTAAAAGTATCGGTATTTTAGGCATGGATTCCTTTGATGTCACGGTGGAAACGGATTTGCTCAGAGGGATACCCGGATTTGATATTGTAGGATTGCCGGACGCTTCCATCAAGGAATCAAGAGATCGTGTACGTTCGGCAGTGAGAAACTGTGGATTTGAATTTCCGGTGAAGAAGATTATTGTGAATTTAGCACCGGCAGATGTAAAAAAATATGGTTCTATTTATGATTTTCCCATTCTGATTTCGATATTATACGCCACGGGTATGATACAGCGGGATTTGGAGGATTGTGCCTTTATCGGGGAACTTTCCCTGTCGGGAGATGTCAGACCCGTTAATGGTGTCCTGCCCATGGTGATACAGGCAAGGCAAAGCCGTATCAAGCAATTTTTTGTTCCAGCCGCCAATGCCTCTGAGGGAGCTGTGGTGGAGGGAATCGACATTATTCCCGTTGCCAACGTGCAGGAGGTTGTCATGCATCTTCGTGGAGAAAAGGCCATTGCCCCTGCCAAGCCCGCTGTACCTGACAAAAGCCTTCCGGAACTGCCGCTGGATTTTTCGGACGTGAAAGGGCAGTATGCCGCCAAGCGGGCATTGGAAATTGCGGCAGGCGGCGGGCATAATATCCTGCTGATTGGCAGTCCGGGCTCCGGTAAAAGTATGCTTGCCAAGAGAGTGCCTACGATTCTGCCTGATATGACCTTTGACGAGATGATTGAAACTACCAAGATTCATTCGATTGCCGGAGTGCTGTCCAAGGATTCTCCGCTTGTCAGCCGCCGGCCGTTCCGCAGTCCGCACCATACTGTGTCCTATGCAGGCTTGTCGGGCGGCGGGACGATTCCAAGACCCGGGGAAATTTCACTGGCACATAACGGTGTTTTGTTTTTGGACGAGCTGCCCGAATTCAGCAAAAATGCCATGGAGATTCTCCGCCAGCCGCTGGAGGACGGCAGTATTACCATTTCCCGTGTCAGTGCCACACTGACCTATCCCTGTTCCATCATGCTGATTGCCGCTATGAATCCCTGTCCGTGCGGCTACTTCGGACACCCTGCCAAGCAGTGTACCTGCTCCAAGAAAATGGTTTCTGCCTATCTTTCCAAAATTTCAGGGCCTCTTCTGGACAGAATCGACCTGCATATCGAAGTGCCGCCCGTGGAATTTAAGGCACTCTCTTCCTCTAAAAAATCCGAAACCTCTGCCGAAATCAAACAACGGGTTGACCGTGTGCGTGAGATACAGAATGAACGCTTTCAGAATACAGGGATTACCTGCAATGCCAGAATTACCCCCGCCCTTCTTTCACAGATGTGTCCGCTTGACGATGAAGCCAAGACCGCCCTGCAAAAAGCCTTTGATTCTTTAGGACTGTCGGGAAGGGCTTATGACAAGATTTTGAAAGTTTCCCGTACCATTGCCGACATGGATGGTTCGGAGGTTATCAAACAGGTACATATCTATGAAGCAATTCAATACAGAAGTCTTGACCGCAAATACTGGACGGCATAATGACGAATGTTGCCGCATACAATAGGGCGGAGGTGTTGCACATGGACTATCAGGACGGATTTCAGGAGGAAGAGCCTGTTGTGAAAAGAAGCTTTCTGCGTACACAACTGCCCCTTATGGTGCAGGTAGCAGTATGCCTGATTATCACGGCTTCTGCATTGGTGCTGAAAGGCATAGGCGGTATATGGTATGCCGCTGCCGCTGAATGGTTTTTTGACAATTACAGCAATTCTATTTTTGCAGGCAGTGCAGAGTCTCCCTTTACATTTCTTGACCCTACCGTCATTACCGAAACCAGTATTCCTGCTGACAGCACGGTGCCGGAAAGCAGTGTATGAGCTTTTCTGTCAGACACCTTCGCTTTGAAATCAGCTTTCCGCTGGCGGCATTGATGACAGCGGTGATACTGTTTGACAGCTCTTTGTCGGTCATCGTCTGCTTTGCGAGCGTACTCCTGCATGAATCAGGGCATTTGCTGGCACTGGGGCATTACGGCTGTTTTCCTGAAACCGTCAGGCTGACTTTATTTGACATTGCCATCATTGACCGCAACAAAACAATCCGCAGCAACAAGGCGGAACTGATTATTACATTGGCAGGCGTGACAGTTAATTTTCTGACGGCGGGGATTGCCTATTGGCTGTTCTGCATGACACCCTCTCCGATTCTGGAAATGCTTTACATGACCAACCTCTCTTTGGGGCTGTTCAACAGTCTGCCTGTGGACTCCCTTGACGGCGGGCAGGCACTGCTGATTCTGTTTTCTCATTTTCTTTCGCCCTATCATGCCGTGAAGCTGCTGGACATTCTTTCATTTATGATTCTCGTTCCTACGGCGGTCATGGGATTTCTTGTCTTACTGCGGTCAGGGTATAATTTTACGCTCCTGCTGACGGCAATGTATCTGATGGCACTGTTGCTGCTCAAAAATAAAAAATAAAGGAATATCAAACATGGACTATCTAATCAACATAGGAAGCGGATTTGACTTGAACAATACTTTTGGATGCGGTCAGTGCTTCCGTTGGGAGGAACAGCCAGACGGCTCTTTCAGCGGCATTGTCAAAGGCAGGTATCTGCATATATCCCGCAGGGGGAATACCGTTGTCCTCCAGAATTGCAGTAAGGAGGATTTTCAGGCAGTATGGCAGGATTATTTTGACCTTGATACGGATTATGATGGGATACGGCAAAGCCTGATACAACAAAACCATTGCCTGCAATGTGCCGTGGACAGTATTGACGGTATACGTATCCTCCGTCAGGAGCCATGGGAAGCTCTCTGCTCGTTTATTATTTCCCAGAACAACAATATCCCTCGTATCAAGGGCATTGTGTCACGGCTCTGTGAAGCATTTGGCACACCGGTTGACGGCGGTTATACGTTTCCATCAGCAGAGATGCTTGCAGAATGTTCTGTGGAGGAGCTTGCTCCATTGCGGGCAGGGTTCCGTGCAAGATACCTCATAGACGCTGCCCGAAAAGTGGCATCGGGCATGGTTGACCTTGAAAAAATGTATACACTCCCCATAGAGGACTGCCGCAGGGAGTTGATGAGTATTACAGGAGTAGGGGCAAAGGTGGCAGAATGTACCCTTTTGTACGGTCTGCACCGACTGGAGGCGTTTCCGATTGATGTATGGATGAAAAAGGCACTTGCTACCCTCTTTCACGACATTACCCCTGAAAGTCTGGGAGCATATGCCGGTGTGGCTCAGCAGTATATCTTCCACTACAGCCGTTTGCACCCCGAATTGGTAGAAGCAAAGTGAACAATTTTGCAATTGACTTTTGGAAATTAAAAAATTACAATGGATTTGTAACTCTATCGTGAAAGGCAGGATTTTTCCATGACATTTGAAGAAGCCATGCGGGAACGTCATACCGTGCGGAAATATACCGAAAAGGAAATCCCCAGAGAGGTTCTCAGCAAGCTGAATACCAGAATATTTGCCAACAATGAAAAATACAGTGTTTCCATACGCTTCATGCTGAATGATGAGAAGATTTTGGGGACACTGACAAAACTCTTTCTGGCAAAGGGCGTTAAAAATTACTTAATCCTTTCGGGGGGCAATATCTTCACGACAGATGAAAAGCTGGGCTATTGCGGTACGGACATCATGCTGTATGCACAGACACTCGGACTCAATACATGGTGGATAGGCGGTACCTACAAAAAACGGTATGCTGTCCGTAATGCCATCGGTGACAAGGTGGCAGGCATTATTGCCATAGGCTACGGCGAAACACAGGGGGTTCCCCACAAATCCAAGCCGTTGGAAGAGGTTTGCCGCTATGAGGGGGAAATGCCCGAATGGTTCAAAAACGGTGTGGAAGCAGCCCTTCTTGCCCCGACCGCCCTCAACAAGCAGGCATTCCTCATTGAAGGCAGGGAGGATCAGGTGGCGATTTCCTGCAATAACGGTATCTTCTCCGATGTGGACAAGGGCATTGTAAAATATCATTTTGAACTGGGTGCAGGCAGGGAGAATTTCTTCTGGACAGACCGTATTGACTGACACAGGACAAACGTATGAGCTGATTTTTGTGAACAAATGAGCAAATTGAAAGTTGCACAAATGGATGCGTTTGCCCGATGTTTGACATGGTGAGGAGGTTACTGCCTTGCCGCCACGCTCCCTCCGTCAAAAGCTGGACGACTTCCTACCTTTCAATCCATTCATTTCATAACATGATGTATTCTCTCTTGATAGCTAATTTGCCAGCTTTTGCCACCTCCCTCTCGGAGGGAGGCTTGGGTTACTTTATCACTTGCCAAAATTTCTGCCAAAGTGGTAAGCAGTGGATAAGCCTCCCTCCGTGAGGGAGGTGGCAAAAACCGTACAAATCAAGTGATAAAAGTAATTAATTTTAAAAATAGAGAGAAAGTATCTCATGCAATCAAGTGACAGCGGTTTTTGACGGAGGGAGCACGGCGGCAAGGAAGTTTCCACTGCCATGTCCAACATCGGGCAAATGTATCCCTTTTTGTGCAATTTTCAAATTTGCTCATTGATAGTTATGGCGAAAAGTCTATTGAAACAGAAAAATTTTTGTGATATAATGAAAAAAACTGCGGTAATCACGGAGGAAAAAAATATGGAAGAAAATATCTACCGAAAAGCACGAAAAAAGGCGGCACAAAAACAGCCTTTATTGAACAACTGCGAAAATGCACAAGATCTGGTGTATATTGAACGCACAAAGCTCTTGGGCATCGAAAGCGGTGACAAAATCCCCAGTCCTGAAGATGTCGTGTCGATGGCAACGGTCTATCATGCTCCCGAACTGTGCAACTACTACTGCACAAGGCAATGCCCTATCGGACAGGACAAGCCTACCCTCATCTATGAGGATCTGAGTGAAATTGCGGTGCGTCTTATGGCGGCACTGCACTTCCTCAACAGCACCAATGACACCATTTACCGTATCCTCGAGGATGGCAGGATCGATGAGCATGAACGGGAGGATTTCAAAGCTGTCATTGCCACACTGAAAAAACTTTCCTATTGTGCCGACTCTCTGGAACTATGGGCTAAAAAGAATAACTTAGAATGCTGAAACCCGCAAAACGGACAATGACAGGAGGTGGGAGATATTGGACTTGAAAGGACTTTCCGACACACTGGATGCCAAGGAACTGGAACCGTATTTCCGGCAGTTCCTCGACACCTATGCCCCAAAAGCAAGAAACAAAACCGCTTTGCAGGAACTGTATGAACTTGCCTACCGACAGTGGGATACCTATGAACCCCTTGCTTCGTCCCTTGCCGGGGAGCTGACAGAATATCTCCTTGCGTCTGTCAACCTCCACTCGGCAGAACAGACCGAGCTGCTCCTGAGCATTGTAGAAAACCTCTCCCTCAAGCCTGTTTTTGACTACCTGATCCGACAAAAAGACAAGGTTCAGAATCCTGCTGTTCGCTCTCTGCTTGAAGAAGCGGAAAACGACTATTCCGACACCATCGGCAACCCCTTTGACCTGATACAAAACGGGAGATGATAGGTATGAAAAAAATATTGGCACTCTTTTTTGCCGCAGTCTGTTTGCTGCCTCTGGAGGGGTGCTTACAGGACTCCCCTCCCAACGAAAGCTCTTCTGTCACAGAATCTGTGCCGGAGCGGAGCCTGACGGCATACGACAAACAGGTACTGGCAGACGCTGTGGAACAGCCCTTGAACTCTGCCTGCACAACACTCTATGAAGGTGTGTCAAAAGGCTCTCTGACACGCAAAAGCGTGGAAGGGCGGTTTTCGTTTGCCGAAAAACTCCCTGCCGACAATGCTTCCCCCAGTGAAAAACAGAGTGCGGCACAACAGCTTACCTTGCAGGATGCCATTGAATACTTTGGGATCGAATCCGCCTATTCACAGGACAATATCCGTGATTACGGCTATCTCCTTGTCGGCTACAGCAGCCTGCCAAAAGGTACGATCGTCAAGGTACGCACTTTGGAAACATATGCTTCCGACTGGACAGCTTTCCAAAATACAGCCATCCCGCTCTCGGATTTTCTGGCTTAGTAGATCCCCTGCACGGTGACTTCTCCTGATGAAACGGCTATGATTCCATGCTCTGCCGTGTCGATGAGCAGTTCTCCTGACGGAGAAATATCTCTGGCAGTGCCATGAAGCGTTGTGCCGTTTTTTTCCACCGACACCTCTCTGCCGAGGGTCGCACACAATGCTTTGAAGTGTTCCCTGTCCTCCAGCGAGACACTTACCAGAAAAGAGGTCAGCACTCTGTCAAGAGATGCCAGTACCTCGTGAAAAAACAAGGACTTATCCATGCATCGCTTTGCCTGTTGGGAAAGCGATGTTGCTT
This sequence comes from uncultured Eubacteriales bacterium, assembly GCA_900320925.1. Lineage (GTDB taxonomy): Bacteria > Bacillota > Clostridia > Oscillospirales > Acutalibacteraceae > UBA1213. The sequence continues at coordinate 3,960 of ONUD01000120.1, read as the reverse complement.
TTTTTTGCAGCTCTTCGGGAAAAGATTCCGTATTCAGATTAATGCCGATCCCTGTGACAACATAATCCAATCGGTCACTCTGGGCAGCCATTTCTGTCAGAATCCCGCAAATCTTCCGACTGCCGATAATGATGTCGTTCGGCCACTTGATACGGGCATCCAGCCCTGTTGCTTTTCTCACTGCCAGACATACCGCATAGCCTGCCGCCAGTGTAATGGAAGCAATGTCAGCCGGCGGCAGTTCCGGACGCAGCAGCACCGAAAAATACAGTCCTCCGCTGTCCGACTGCCACACCCTGCCGAAACGTCCCTTGCCTGCCGTCTGCACCTGTGCGGCCACCACCGTTCCCGCCGGTTCACCCTGTGCGGCAAGCCGTTTCAGTTCATTGTTGGTCGAGTCCACGCTTTTCAGGACAATCAGCTTTTTGCCGACGGTTTCAGCAGGGAGGTTTTCCAGTATCTTTGACACATTGAACATATTGCCGTCATTTTCCAGACGATACCCCTTGTTCGGAACAGAGGCAATCTGATATCCTTCGTTCCGCAGTTGTCCTATCTGCTTCCACACGGCACTCCTTGTCACTCCCAGAGAGCGGCTCAGCACTTCCCCCGAAACATAGTCCCCTGCTTCCCACAGGGCAGACAATATTTTCTCTTTCATAGTTCCTCCAAAAATCATGCGGAACAATTTTATCATTGTTCCGCATGGCTGTTTATTTCTTTACTTTTCTCAATGCAACCGCCAGTGCCTTGGAAACACCCGTTCCGAGTACAAAGCATACCAGTGCTTCCACAACTGCCTGTATGCCGACCATTGCCACAAACAGTGCCAGTATATTGTCAGCACCTTTTGAAGCGGCAATATCCTGAATGGGCTTTGTGCGGTAGAAGAACAGGAACAGCGTACTCATAAAGAAAATCGTATTCATCACCGGTACAGCCAGACTTGCCACCATGTAGGAAACAAACGTTGTCTTGTCGATTCGACGGACAGCTTGAAAAATCAGTCCGCCCAGCCATCCCTCCAGTACACGGGGTACAATGCACAGAATGGCTGTCAGAAGCGGGTTGATCTGGAACAGCCCTGCCATCATGACACCGCCCGTTCCCGTCACGGTCTTGATAAAGCTGGTCATGCCGAAAATACCGCCTATCACGGCAGCATCACGGGGTTTCAGAACCGTTGCTGCAATAATCACGGGGACTGTCATAAACGTCACCGTCAGCACCCCGATCGGTACAAATCCCAGCGGTGTAAATGCCATAATAAAGCTGACAGCCGTCAGCAGTCCCAGTGCCGCCAGCTCATAGATACTTTCACTCTTGGCCGTTCTTTTGCTTTCTATTTTTTGTTCGGATGTGTTCATAACTATTACCTCCTGCTGTTTTCCTCAAAAATACAGCGAATCATCGGGAGCGAGCATTCATTCCTCATTCCTCACTCCTCATTCCTCATTGTTTTGTCGTTTGCTGCCGCAGAGGGTCAGCGGTGACAGTGTGTTATTCTTCGGGTTTGAGTGTTTCGGCAGCCGCTTCGATTTTTTCTTCCACGGACTCTGCCGGTGCTTCAGGCTCTGCATAAGCGATGGTAATATCCTGTTCCTCCTCCTGAGCGGGGGCGGCAGGCACTTTTTTCTCACATTCGCACGCAGGTGCCTTGGATTCTTCCTCCTCAATGCACGCCACGGATAAGTCATCCCGTATGCCCGGAGTCGGCACACCGTATTTCAGGGTATATTCATACCGTGCCTTTGCTTTTTTCAGGCGGAGCTTGGCACTCTTGATGGTATCGCAGATGGGGGACACATCCACATCCTCTGTTTTGCCGTCAAGGGTTTTATAGTAGTGCTTGCCCAGTGCCACATAGGCACGGTTCAGAATGTCCGTTTCATTTTGGATAACGGCATTGATTCTGTTCAGCTGTGCTTTATGCCGATTCTTGTCAATGATAAAGTCCAGCGACTCCGACAGGGTACGGCTCACTCTATCCAAAAAATTCATACAACTCTACCTCCTGATTGATTTAGACCTTGAAAAATGCCTGCTTCTCGCCCGTTTCGCCGAACACAAGGATACACTCCTGTGCATCATCCGCCACAGGATAGGCAACCTTGCCTTTCAGGATTCCCTCAAAGGCATACGCCTCTTCGGAAAGATCCACCGTCAGTGCATACCCCGACAGCACCGAACAAGTGATGGCCGCTGTCACGCCGCCCTCAGGAACAGGATAATCCTGCAAGGAAATCTCATATTCGGCTGCTTTCCAGTGATACCCCTCCGGCAGAGAAACATCGGCTGTATCCTCCGTCAGACGGGTAATCCGTACAGGCACCTCCCTGTAGCTTTCGGATACAGGGTCATACTTGGCAGCCAGCCCCCATGTATGCAGTCCCAGCGGCATTTGTTCGGAAGAATCCGCTGCCGTCAGGGTACTTTCTTCCTCACTGCTTGCGTTGGAGGTCACGGCAGGTATCCGTGACAGGGTACTTTCCTGCACGCCTCCCTCGGAACATCCCGCCATGCACACCAGCATGACAGTCACGGCTGCCGTTAAGCGTTTCATCAGACCTTGTCCCTGCCGCAGCATTTTTTGTATTTCTTGCCGCTGCCGCACGGACAGGGGTCATTTCTGCCGATCTTGACTTTTTTCACGGTACGGTTCACAGGCTGGGCATCGCCGTCCAGATTCGTGGAAGTCGGCATGGCGACCTGTTCACGCTCCAAGAACTTGCCTGCTGCTTTTTGTATCTCATCCTGGGAGTACTGCTGTTTTTCCTCCGGCTCTTCATTGACCACGGGCAGTTCGGGAGCTTCCTGAGAATCGGTGTCGATGGGTGTCACGATACCCTCGGCAGACACCGTATCCCCTTCAATCGTAATGCCGACATCCAACTGTTCGGCATCTTCTGCTGCCTGTGCTGCCTTCTGTGCCTGGAGGGCTGCCAGTGCAGCGGCTCTTGCCCGCCCGCTGGCGGCACGCTTCATGGCAAGATTTCTCATTTCCTCCCGTCTGGCATTCATCTCTTCCTGCTCTTTCAGACGCTCACTGACACGCTTCGGCACCACCATCAGAATCTTCACGGTATCCTCACGGATACTCTTCACCATGTCATCGAACATATCAAAGCCTTCCATTCTGTATTCCACAACAGGGTCATGCTGACCGTAGGAACGCAGACGGATTCCCTTCTTCAGTTCTTCCATGGCATCAATATGCTCCATCCAGTAGTTGTCCACATTCTTGAGCAGGTACACTCTTTCCAGTTCCCGCATGGTTTCTTCGGGAATCAGTTTTTCATTTTCCTCATATTCATGGATAGCCTTTTCGGTCAGGGTATTGATGATATACTCCTTTTCCAGGTTTTCCAGATCTTCCTCCTCAAAGTTCAGCGTTTCTTCATCACCTTCACTGATCAGCCAGCCTTTGAAGGCTTCCCGCAGTCCCTTGAGATTCCAGTTGTCCTTGTCGTCATGGGGCAGGTACTCCAGTACAATCCCCTCGACGCTGTCTTTCACCATCTTCAGGATGGTATCCCGCAGGTTCTCTCCGTCCAGCACCTGGTCACGCTGGGTATAGATAATTTCACGCTGGCGGTTCATCACGTCATCGAACTCCAGTACGCTTTTACGGATATTGAAGTTTCTGCCCTCGACCTTGGCCTGGGCACTGGCGATGGTATTGGACAACAGCTTGCTTTCCAGAGGGGTATCCTCTTCACCCGGCATTCTGTCCATAATCTGTGCAATCCTGTCGCCTGCAAACAAACGCAGGAGATTGTCCTCGGCAGAGAGGTAGAAGCGGCTGGCACCCGGATCTCCCTGACGGCCTGCACGGCCACGGAGCTGGTTGTCGATACGTCTGGATTCATGGCGTTCCGTACCCATGATAAACAGTCCGCCTGCTTCACGCACCATTTCGGCTTCCGCATCGGTCTGTTCCTTATATTTGGCAAGCAGTTC
>ONUD01000118.1 GCA_900320925.1 uncultured Eubacteriales bacterium | reverse complement strand
CATTTTTTATATATCCTGCAAAGCGCTCAGGATCATAAAGTTTTTTCAGTATCCGGGCAGTCAGGATGCTGTCCCCCACCGCACGGTGAAGGGGAATATCCTCCGTTTCAATATCAAGCCGTTCCGCAGCCTGCTGCAATGCAGTCTGGTTCTTGTTCCCGAGACCGGTCATTTCCTGAAAATACGCCTGAACATCGGCATACTGATGAAGAAAAGGAATATTATCTGACCCGCTGTGATATTTGCAGTTTGTCTGCAAAGAGTTAAGATCGCTGGTGCTCCAGCTCATAAGCACACAGTTTTTTGAAAACTTTCCGAACTTGCTTATGGCGTAATTATAGGATGCGCCGTTCCGGAGGTCCTCATTTGTAAGCTGAGTCAGCTCGCGAACCTTAGGATTAAGCCGTCGGGTTATCTCCGGACGGATAAAAATGGAAAACTGCCCGATAATATCCAGATCATCATTCAGCTTAACAGCACCGATCTCTATTATTTCATTGATAAATCCTCCGGTTTTTTTACAATAACCACTGTTCCATTCAAGATCAAAAATGACGCTCTCCATCAGGCATTGCCCCTGCTCTGAGCCTTTAGACGAAGCTCCTTGTTGAGGATCATCTTTCTCATTCTGATAGAATCCGGAGTAACCTCCACAAGCTCGTCATCATTGATGAATTCAAGAGACTGTTCCAGACTGAGTACTGTAGGCGGAGTCAGCTTGAGAGCATCGTCCGAGCCGGAAGCACGTGTGTTTGTCATGTGCTTTTTCTTGCAGACGTTTACTACCATATCTTCATTTTTAGGATTGGCGCCGATGACCATTCCTTCATACACTTCAACACCGGGACCAATGAACAGGCGTCCCCTGTCCTGTGCGGCAAAAAGACCGTAGGCAGTGCTTTCGCCGGTTTCATGGACGATGAGCGAACCCTGGAGACGGGACTGTATCTCACCCTTGTATTCTTCGTATCCGTCAAAAATGTGGTTCATGATGCCGTTGCCGTTGGTATCGGTCATGAATTCGGGACGGTATCCCATCAATCCTCTTGACGGGATACGAAATTCGATATGTGTCACACCCGATTCCCTTGTACCCATGTTAATGAGTTCCGCCTTGCGTGAGCCAAGCTTTTCCATGATGGCACCCACGTAATTATCAGGCACCTCGATCATCAGCAGTTCCATGGGTTCCTGCCATCTGCCGTTGACGTTTTTCATGATGACTTTCGGTCTTGACACCTGAAATTCATAATCCTGCCGCCGCATGGTTTCAATGAGGATGGACAGGTGCAGTTCTCCTCTGCCCGACACCTTGAACGTATCGGCGGAGTCCGTTTCTTCGACACGCATCGCGACATTGGTTTCCACTTCTTTGAAAAGTCTGTCACGGATATTGCGGGAAGTCACATACTTGCCCTCCCGTCCTGCAAAGGGGCTGTTGTTGACCATGAACAGCATGGAAACGGTGGGTTCATCAATCTTGACAAACGGCAAAGGTTCCTGATGTTCGGGGTCACAGGCAGTTTCTCCGATATTCAGGTCGCTGATACCGGACACGGCCACAATATCTCCCAGTCCTGCCGTTTCGCTTTCCACCCGCTTCAAGCCTTCAAACTGATACAGCTTGGTAATTTTTGCATTTTTGCGGCTTCCGTCATTATGGCAGAGGGTAATATTTTGTCCGACACGGCAGCTTCCTCTTTCGACACGTCCGATCCCGATTCTGCCGATGTATTCATCATAGTCGATATTGGAGAACAGAAGCTGCAAAGGGCCGTTGGCATCCCCCTGCGGAGCAGGGATCTCTTCCAGGATTTTTTCAAACAGCGGTTTCATATCCGTACCCTTTTCGTCCGGGTCAAGGGAGGCATAGCCGCTCTTGCCGGAAGCATACACCACCGGAAATTCCAACTGGTCATCATCGGCTCCCAGTTCAATAAACAGATCCAGTACTTCATCCACGACTTCTTCGGGTCTTGCACCGGGACGATCGATTTTATTTACCACGACAAGAGGTTTTTTACCAAGAGCAAGTGCTTTTTTCAGGACAAAGCGTGTCTGCGGCATACAGCCCTCAAAGGCGTCCACCAGCAGAAGGACACCATCTACCATCATCAAAATGCGTTCCACTTCTCCGCCGAAATCCGCATGGCCGGGGGTATCCACGATATTGATTTTGGTATTCTGATACATCACGGCGGTATTTTTGGAAAGAATGGTAATGCCCCGCTCTCTTTCAAGGTCATTGGAGTCCATGACACGTTCTGCCACGGCTTCATTGGCACGGAAGATACCGCTTTGCAGGAGCAGTTGGTCAACCAGTGTGGTTTTTCCATGGTCAACGTGTGCAATAATGGCTACATTTCTCAAATCTTCTCTCTTGTCCATACAATCCCTCTTTTTCATTTTCATACATCTTTCATTATAGCACATTCCTTGGCAAATGAACAGTCCATTAACAAATTTCTTGCAAAAAGACAAAAAAATTCTCCCCAAAACGCATTGTTTTGGGGAGAATAGAAATTAAGCTCTTGCTCTCTTGCGGAACACGAGTGCCACGGCACCTGCTGCGAGAGCGATCATCCATATCACCGGTGTATAGGAAACATCTCCTGTATTGACGGGTGACGCATTATTGTTGGACTGCTGCTGCGTATTGTCAGGTGTACTGTTGTTGTCAGTATGGTTCTGGCTCTGCTCGGTGGGGGTGCTGGTATCTTTGGAAGGTTCTTCTTTGGAGGGTTCCTTGGAAATTTCTTCCGGTTTGGAAGATTCTTGAGAAGGTTCGCCCTTTTGCTTGAGGAGTTCCAGCAATTTAGGTTCCGTTCCTTCCTTGCCTGTGAACACAAACTCAGGTTTGTAATTTTCTGCGTTGACCATGCTTTCCGGTACCACCGCATAAGTGATAGGCCAAAGCTCTTGGTCTTCCCCTGATGTATCCAGCAGTACAAAAATCACGGAGGGTTCTGTCAGAGTCACTTTTACATTCGTCTGGCTGTTGCTGGTGCGGTCAAAGTCAGATTCATAAGCACCGTAGCTTTCTTTCCAATCTTTGTCATTGAAAGCACGTACTTTAAATTCATAGTCGCCTGCTGCAAGAACGTCTGTTGCACCATAGTGGATACCGTTGAGGACATCCATATCACTCAAATCGGCATCTTCCACATCAGCACCAAAGGATTCTGCGAAATCTTTGATCATATCCTTGAACTGGGAGAAGTCAAGCATCGGATAGTCGGACTTCTCGCCCCAGCCTGTCATGGTGCCGACGATACCGTATTTTGTTTCAAAACCGGGGATATCAATTTCCGGCACATAGCCCTTGACCAGTACCATAGCGGAAATTCTCGGGACGGTGACAGTACCGGAAACCGTTTCCAGAACAGTATCAGCACTGGCTGCTTCATCATTGACATAAACATCCCATTCTCCTTCGGGGAGGGTAACGGTGGTATCGGTGGAGAGGGGGTTGTAGACGACAACGATTTCTTCTGCCTTTTCACCGTTGACACCGCCGTTGAGGGAGTAAACAACCACACCCTTTTCGGCATTGGTATCAATGAGAGAAGTAAAGTTGTTGTCAACATCTTCTGCGGTAGTCATTCTGAGAGCCGGATGAGCCTTACGGAATGCAATCAAGCCCTTGTAGTACTCATAAACCTGGGAATAGGTAGCGGCTCTGGAATAGTCGAGAGCATTGACGGCATCGGAGGAAGCATAGCTGTTATGGTCATAACTGCCGTCAGCCTTGGTTTTGGTGCGGAGGAATTCTTCACCGCTCATCATGAACGGAATGCCTTGAGCGGTCTGCACGATAGCAGCAGCCAGATTGTTCTGACGGATCTGATCCTCTTCACTGTCATCCCCGTTGGAGGAGCGGATCTTGTCCCAGAGGGTCAGGTTATCATGACAGTCTGCATAGTTGATAATCTGTGTCGGGGAAGAATAGTCCCACTGTTTGGTATACTGCACGGCATTAATCATTGCCTTGTAGTGCTTGCTTTCGCCGTTGACATAGCCTTTTTCGGTTGCTTCAAAGACACTGCCCTTGATTTTGTCACGGATGGTATCACTGAAATAGCCGATACGGGGTGTCAGGGCGGCATTGGTATAATTGGCCATCTTCACGCCTGCTTTGGTAGGCTGAGAACTCATGTTCCAGCCTTCACCGTAGATTACGATGTTCTCGTCCACGGTATCCACGGCATTCCGCACACCGTTCATGGTATCGACATCCAGAATGCCCATCAGGTCAAAACGGAAGCCGTCAAGATGATACTCGTCAGCCCAGTATTTTACGGAATCCACAATGAACTTGCTGACCATGGAACGCTCGGAAGCCACATCATTGCCGCAGCCGGAGGTATTCTGACCGGGTCTGTAGAAGTAGCCGGGGACAAGCTGGTTGAAGCAGTACTGTGTATTATAGGTATGGTTATAAACCACGTCCATGATCACACCGATACCGGCATTGTGGAGAGCCTGTACCATCTGCTTGTACTCTTTGACTCTTACTTCACCGTTGTAGGGGTCGGTGGAGTAAGAACCTTCGGGAGCATTGTAGTTGACCGGGTCATAGCCCCAGTTGTACTGTGCTTTGTCGAGTTTTGTTTCATCAACAGAGCCGTAATCATAGGACGGAAGGATATGCACGGAGGTGATACCCAAATCCTTGAGGTAATCGATACCGGTAGGTGTCACGCCCTCGTTGTTCACGGTCGTGCCTGTTTCTGTAAAGGCAAGGTACTTGCCTTTGTTGGCGTCACTGATACCGCTGTTGGCAGCGATGGAGAAATCTCTGATATGTACTTCATAGATTTCCAAATCGGTGGCATTCTCATAGGTTTTTCTGGTATCGTTGTCCCAGCCCTCGGGGTCGGTGGTATCAAGGTCAAGAATCATGCCTCTCTTGCCGTTCACGCCGACACTTCTTGCATAGGGGTCAACAACGTCCTTGTTGATTTTGCCGTCAAAATAAGCTGTAAAGGTATAATACTTACCGCTGAGATTTCCGTCGGCAGCATAGGTCCAGGTACCTTTTTCAGCCTTGGTCATTTCAATGACCTGTTCTGCATTGCCGCCGTTGCCTGCTGCATAGAGGTTCAGTTCTATTTTTTCGGCAGTGGGAGCCCATACACGGAACTTTGTTTTGCCGTCAGCAAATGTCACGCCCAAATCGTCACCTGTATAGGTATAAGCTTCTTCAAATTCTGCACTTGAGAAGTAGTCGGGCATAGCAAGCTTCATGGAGGTATCTCT
>ONUD01000153.1 GCA_900320925.1 uncultured Eubacteriales bacterium | reverse complement strand
AGATAGAACCTTGTGAAGTGGAACCGTTGGAAGAAAGCACTTCGGATACCACACGGATGGCATAGGGGAATTCTTCCACAGAGGGAATGACCGGGACAAGCGCTTTTTCCGCCAGAGCGCCGTGACCGATTTCGCGGCGTCCGGGTCCTCTCGACGGTTTGGTTTCACCGACAGAGTAGGAGGGGAAGTTATAGTGATGGATATATCTCTTGGCAGTCTGGTCATCAATGCCGTCCAGTGTCTGCTGGTCGCTGACAGAGCCGAGGGTGGTAATGGTCAGCACCTGTGTCTGACCTCTGGTAAACAGTCCTGAACCATGTACTCTGGGCAGGATACCGACCTCCGATGCCAGCGGACGCATTTCATCCATTTTTCTGCCGTCCACACGCTTCTGTTCATCCAACAGCCAGCGGCGTACAATATACTTTTGTGTCTTGTACAGGCAGTCATCAATCTTTTCCGCCTGTTCGGGATAGATTTCGTCAAACTTCTCATGCACGGCTTCATAGATGGGCTTCAGACGCTCATCACGCACCTTTTTGTCATCGGTGTCCAGAGCCACTCTGATGTCATCCATGGCAAATGCCTTGATAGCTTCCAGCATTTCGGGGTCAGGCTCGTTGCTCGGATACTCAAACTTGGGTTTGCCGATTTCCGCCTGAATGGACTTGATGAATGCAATGATACTCTGGTTAGCCTGATGGCCTGCCATAATGCCGTTGTACATCACGTCATCAGGCACGATATTGGCACCGGCTTCAATCATGGCAATACGTTCATCTGTGGAAGCAACCGTTACTGCCATCTGAGAAAGATCTCTCTGTTCTTTGGTGGGGTTGATGATGAACTCCCCGTCAATCAGTCCTACGGATACGGCAGAAATAGGGCCGTTCCACGGTACATCGGAAATGCTCAGAGCAATGGACGTACCCACCATGGAAGCAATTTCCGGCAGGCAGTCAGGGTCATAGGCCATGACCGTGCAGACGATGGAAACATCGTTTCTCATGTCCTTCGGGAACAGCGGACGAATCGGACGGTCAATCACTCTGGAAATAAGAATGGATTTTTCAGAGGGTCTGCCTTCTCTCTTGCCGAAGCCGCCGGGGATTTTGCCCATGGCATACTGCTTCTCCTCAAAGTCCACTGACAGCGGGAAAAAGTCTACGCCCTCTCTTGGCTTGGGAGCGGCTGTCACGGCAACGTGTACCACTGTTTCACCGTATCTGACCAGACACGCACCATTGGCAAGCTGTGTCATTTTGCCCGTTTCAATGACAAGCGGGCGGCCGGCAAACTCTGTTTCAAAGGTTCTGAAATTTTCAAACATAATAATTTCCTCCAAAAATGATATTTTTGAGGTCATATCGGTTTAGCAATTAAACCAAAAAACAGGGAGACTGTTTTCTCGTTTCACTGCTAAAATCCGAAACGACACTCCATTGAAACAAGGCAGTCTGCCACATAACAGACTGCCCTGAAACCATTTTTTACTTACGGATACCGAGTCTTGCGATGATAGAACGATAACGCTCGATATCAACTTTCGTCAGATAGTTGAGCAGACTTCTTCTCTGACCGATCATTTTGAACAGTCCGCGTCTTGAGTGATGATCCTTCTTGTGGGTTTTGAGATGTTCGGTGAGGTCATTGATTCTCTTGGTGAGAATGGCAATCTGCACTTCGGGAGAACCTGTATCGCCCTCGTGGGTTGCATACTCTTTGATGAGTGCTTCTTTTTCTGATTTCAGCATACGTTTATCCACCTTTATGAAAAATTATGAATTCCGCCCTGTTCTCAGTCAGTGGCTGTGGATTCCCGAAACAGCGGGCTTTTCCCAAAAACCGGGAACGGGCATCAATCGCTATTCATTATAACACATTGTTTTTCAATTGTAAAGAGATTTTTTTAGAAAAATCTTGACAGTATTCCTCAAAAATGATACAATTTACATAAAATAAATTGACATAGAGGAATGAATTGTGAGAAAATGGCAAAAACTTGGCGGAAAATTTTTGTCGGTGTTCCTGGCGGCGGTCATGCTGTTGGCGACAGGCTTCACAGCAGTTGGCTCATACATCGGGACAAATGTTTTAGTCAGTGCTGATGAACCGTACACATATGGTCAGTTCCAGTATTATGATTTGGGCAGTGCCATTCGGATTTGCGGCTATCTTGGAAGCGGCAGTGTGGTTGCCTTTCCGCAAGAAATCTACGGAAATCGGCTGGGCATTTGAAAATAATCCTGACCGTGAACTGCTCGGCAACGGGCGGCAAGGCACCTTATCAATACATGGTGCAGTACAAGAAAGAAACCGATACCAAATACACCAATGTGCAGGCTTACAGCACCAACAGCACGGTGTCTTTCAAGCCAATGAAAAAAGTGAATTATCTCGTACTCGTCAAGGCAAAGGACAGCAAGGGAACTGTTGCAAGTACGTCCTTTATGGTCAGGGTACAGTAAAGGCAGGCGGAGAAATCATTTTTTGATTTCTCCGTTTGATATTGACGGAATTGTCCGAAAATGCTATAATTTTGACAAAATCCGACATGGAGGAATTGCAATGGAAAAAGTGGCAATACGCTATTTCAGCGGTTATATCCGTAACTGGAAAAGCCTGTGCAGGGAGTTGGAAATCCAACTGCCGTTGAAGCGTGAGGAACGTGAAAGAGAAATACTGGTTCGTGCCTATGACAAGTGGCAGTTGGGCATGATGGAGCATATGTATGGAATGTTTGCCATCGGCTTGTGGGACAGTGAGCAGGAAAAGCTGTATGTTATCCGTGACCAGGTAGGACAGAAGCAGATGTTTTATACCGTGGCAGGGGGAGAACTCCTGTATTCAGGGGATATTAACGAGATTGCAGGTGATGCACGCTATCAGAAGCGTTTCAATCCCTGTATGCTCCAGCAATACTTGTTCTATGGGTATCCCATCGGCGAGGAAACATTCTACGAGGGAATTTACAAGCTTCTGCCCGGACATTATCTGGAGTGGGACGGCAAAGACGTGAAACTGCATACCTACTGGAAGCCTGTATTCGAGCCGGATACCTCCAAAACCCCTGAGGATTGGGCAAAGGAGATTGCTGACACCGCCGAAGAGATTCTTTCGGAAGAACGTGAGGATACGGAACTGCCCTATAAAGAATCGTTCCTGTCGGGGGGCGTGGATTCTTCCTACCTGTTTGCGGCAAGTGATGCCAAGTGTGCGAATACAGTGGGATATGAGGAGTCGGGATTTGACGAATCCTCTCTGGCACGCCATACGGCTGAGGTGCTGGGAAAGGATTTCTGTATGAAGCTGATACGCCCTGACGAGTACTTTGCCCGTATTCCCGAAGTGGTGGACAAAATGGGTCAGCCGCTTGGCGATGCTTCTGCCGTGGCATTTTCACTGGGCTGTCAGGCGGTCAGTGAAAAAGCAAGGGTTGTTTATTCGGGGGAAGGCATTGATGAATTTTTCGGCGGCTACAATGCCCATAAGAACCCGCTGAAAGAGGATTGGGTCTATCTGACCTGTTCGCACATCATGTCGGAAGAAGTGGTCAAGTCCCTGATGAAAGACTTTGATGAAGCAGTCAAGCCTGCTGACCCCATCATGCCGCTGTGGAACAGCATGGAGGGACAGGACGAACTGTCCAAAAAACTGACAATTGACATTTCTCTGTGGCTGGAGGGGGATATTTACCTCAATACCGACCGTACCAGTACTGCCTGCGGCATTGAACTGCATACACCGTTCAGTGACCTGCGGCTGTTCAACGTGGCAAGGAGGATTCCGGCACAGTGCAAGTTTATGAATGACCAGAACAAATATGTGTTCCGTATGGCGGCGGCAGAAAAACTGCCTGAGGAAGTGGCATTCCGCAAAAAAGTCGGCTTCCCTGTACCAATCCGCAAGTGGCTGGCTGAGGAAACCTACAACCGTCCCATTGCCGAAACACTTTTCGGCACGGCTTCCCAACAGTTCTTCCATCAGGAAGCACTGCATGACCTCTGGTCACGCTACCTTGCGGGAGAGGAATTTTTATGGAGCCGTATTTATGCGGTGTATGTGTTCCTGCTCTGGTATGAAATGAAATTCTGATGTTGACAGGGGAAATCGGGTTCTCTCGGTTTCCTTTGTTATTTATCTCATGTAATCAAGTGACAGCGGTTTTTGACGGAGGGAGCGTGGCGGCAAGGAAGTTTCCCTTGCCATGTCAAACATCGGGCAAACGTCCCCGTTGATACATGATTCTTTATTAGAAACTTGATTTCCGTGATTTTCATGGGGCAGCGGTTGACAATTTCCGACAAATATAATAAAATAGAGTGCATAGTGCAAAAAATGGGATAGTAGGACAATATCTTTTGTGAGGTTTTAAGCATGACGATTATCGTGACAGGTGGAGCAGGTTTTATTGGATCCAACTTTATCTTCTATATGAGGAAAGAACATCCGCTTGACAGAATTATCTGTCTGGATAAGCTGACCTATGCAGGCAATGCCGCAACACTGCATTCGTTAGCCAATCAGCCGAATTTTCGCTTCGTCAAAGCGGATATCTGCGACCAAAATGCCGTTGCACAGCTTTTTGCCGAAGAACATCCCGATATGGTGGTCAATTTTGCGGCGGAAAGCCATGTCGATCGTTCCATCACAGAGCCATTGGTGTTTCTGCAAACCAACATCGTAGGAACAGGTGTCCTGCTGGATGCTTGCAGACAGTATGGGATGGTACGCTATCATCAGGTGTCCACAGATGAAGTTTACGGTGAACTGCCGCTGGACAGACCGGATTGGTTGTTTACGGAAGATACACCGCTGCATACCAGTTCTCCTTACAGCAGTTCTAAAGCAGGAGCCGATTTGCTGGTTCTGTCATATTATAGGACATACGGATTGCCTGTGACGATTTCGAGATGTTCCAATAACTACGGACCGTATCACTTCCCTGAAAAACTCATCCCCTTGATGATTACCAATGCCATCAATGACAAGCCGTTGCCCGTTTACGGCAGGGGGCTGAATGTCAGGGATTGGCTGTACGTGGCGGATCACTGCAAGGCGATTGACCTGATTCTCCGCAAGGGCAGGCTGGGGGAGGTCTATAACATCGGCGGTCACAATGAAATGAGGAACATTGATATTGTCAGACTGATTTGCAGGGAACTTGGCAAGCCCGAAAGTCTCATTACCTATGTGGAGGACAGAAAAGGGCATGACCTGCGTTATGCTATCGACCCCCAAAAGATTCAAAAGGAACTGGGCTGGATGCCTGAAACAGCATTTGCCGACGGGATCCGCCAAACCATACAATGGTATCGGGAACACCGTGACTGGTGGGAATCCATCCTTTCGCTGACCTGACAAGAAGCCATAGAACATGAGCGTTCTATGGCTTCTTTCTTTACATGGCAACCGTAACGGCATTTTTTCTGAACCAGCCATCAAGCTGTATGATATACGCTAAAATCTGGGGGGCTTTCATCAACTGCCCATACCACGGCGAAGAAATATTGTCGGGATAGTCGATGATGGCCTGCACACCGTCCTTATCCAGAAATTCTTGCAGAGGGGAAGTCCTGTCAGACAAGATTTCCTTTACCCTGTCGGCACACAATTGGAAATACAGCGGATTGTGTGTTTTCGGGTACGGACTCTTTTTTCTGTCAATAATGCTGTCGGGCAGATACCCCCTGAAAGCTTCTCGGACAATGCCCTTTTCTCTGCCGTTGAGAGCCTTGATGTGCCACGGCAGGTTGTAGGCATATTCCACGATTCTGTAATCACAGAACGGCACCCTGACTTCCAAGCCGTTATACATACTCATTCTGTCTTTTCTGTCCAAGAGAGTCTGCATGAACCAATAAAAATTCAGGGAAAACATCTCTCTCATACGCACATCGGTTTTGGAGTCAGTGGGCAGTTTGTCGGTTTGGCGGCAGGTATCAAGATACCGCTGTCTGACATACTCCTCCCCTTTGGGCAGAAAGCCTGACTTGAGTATGGAACGCCGTATATCCAGCGACCTTGCCCACGGGAAGCAGTCCTCAAATAAAATTTCTTTGTTGTGGTACCACGGATACCCTCCGAACAGCTCATCGGCACACTCTCCTGACAAGCTAACAGTGAAATCTTCCTTGATTTTTCCGCAAAACAACAGCAGGGAGCTGTCAACGTCAACCATACCCGGAAAATCTCTTGCATCAACTGCTTTTAACAGAGCGTGGTAGAGTTCCGTATTATCAATGACTACATTGTGATGACGGGAAGCAATGGCATCTACCATGATACCGATAAATTCACTGTCGGGTGTCGGCTGGAACAGGCTTTTTTGAAAGTATTTGGCATTGTCCGTATAATCCACCGAGTAGGTATCAATTGCCGAAAGACCACAGCGTTCATGGTGCTTGGCGGCAATGTAGGAAATGATACTGGAATCCAGTCCCCCCGACAAAAAGCAGCACAGTGGTACATCGGATACCAACTGTCTTTCCACCGCATCCGTCAAAAGTGTTCTGACTTCCTCTAGGCTTTGCGGAATATCGGATGGATGCTCTCTGGCTTTCAGGGTAAAGTATCGCTTTCGTGTCAGACATTCCCCGTCAAACCTTGCACACTCCCCGGGAAGAAGCTCTTTGATGTCCCGATAAATCCCCTGTCCCAACGTTCTGCCGGGCGATACAAAAAACAATTCCATCAGTCCCTGTTCATCTACCACAGGCTTGACCAGAGGATTGGCAAGCAGGGTTTTGACCTCAGAGCCAAACAACAGGCCGTCTGTATACTGATAAAAAAACAGTGGCTTTACTCCGATTCTATCTCTTGCCAGAAATAACTGCCGTTTGGTTTCATCATACACCCCGAAGGCAAAAATGCCGTTGAGTTTTTCGACACATTCTTCTCCCCAGTGCATATAAGCGGCAAGCACCACTTCTGTATCGGTTTTGGTATCAAAGGAGTACCCTGCTGACACCAGTTCCGCTTTCAGTTCCGGGGTATTGTACAGTTCCCCGTTATAGGCGATGGCACAGCACTTTCCCTGATGTTTTTTTACCATCGGCTGTTTGCCGTTTTGGGGGTCGATGACCGCCAGCCGCCGATGTATCAGACACATTGGCTCTTTGCAATATATTCCCTCGTCATCAGGACCTCTGTTTGACAGGGTATGACTCATTTGTTGAAGAATGTTTTTTTGTTCAGAAAAGCATACCCCTCTGTCAAACCAGCCTGCTATTCCGCACATAGCTATCCCCTCCCAATGACTATGATATGCATCCCCCTCTTTCTTGACACCATCTTATTTTGCAGGACTGAACCCGCCTAACTTGACAAACTCTTCCATAGACATCTTGGCTTTCATTGCTGCCTTTTCTATTGGCAAATCACCGTCTTTGACAAGACTAATCAACATCTTCAGCATTCCCTCTGCACGCCCTTCTAAACGTCCTTCTGAACGTTCCTCTGCTCTGAGGGCAGCATCATACTGTTTACGCTGTGCCTGCTCATCGAATAAACTGGATAACATTGTCACAACCTCCTGTTCATGTTGCAGCAGAAACTCTCTCAAATATCCCTCTCTGATGCAGATTTCAAGAGTTTTTCTGATACATTCAAGCTTTTCTCTATAAATTTTACGCTGTTCATCATACACCTT
>ONUD01000060.1 GCA_900320925.1 uncultured Eubacteriales bacterium | reverse complement strand
TTTCTTTCATCGGGAGGATAGATTTGTGCATTTTTGCAACACCTTTGAAAATTCGCTCATGGGTCGTTTCAAAATTGATTTCCGTGTCGGCAATGCACGGAATCTCCTTCTAAAAATTAACAAATTATTAACAAAAAAATGAAAATGAAATGTTATAATAAAATTGTGTACTGTTGCTGAAAAAATTGGAAATACAGGAGGTTGATTATGAAGATACGAAAGTTTTTTGGCACAGTAATGGCAGCCGCTCTGACATCTGCCTTGTGCCTTTCGGCAGGTTTCACAGCCAATGCTGCCTCTTTCACCAACGAGGGTCTTACTGCGGAGATCATTTCGGATAACGGCTACTATGCGGCCGGAGAAACGGCGAATGTGATCATCAAGTTGACGAACCACAATGATTTTGCTGTTTCCGACATTAGTATGGATGCCATCATCCCTGAGGGTCTGGAAATTGTCGATGATACCGCTACAGGTGTCATAACACCAGGACTTGATGCCGGTGAAACTTTGAAACTGAATGTCAAAGTCAAAGCTATTCAGGAGGAATCGGAACCTGAACAAAGCTCTCAGCCGTCTGAGGTCAGTGAAGATTCTAAACCGGAGGACAGCCAGCCCTCTCAAGAGGACAGCCAGCCTTCCCAAGAGGATAGCCAGCCTTCCCAAGAGGACAGCCAACCCTCTCAGGAAGATAGCCAGCCCTCTCAGACAGAAAACAGTGACACCTCCAAAACGGATGGTGACAACGAAACATCAAAACCTGCTCAAACAACAGGTACAGGCACGGGTACTGCCGATACCAACAATGAAAACGGAAACGGCAGCAGCAATACGGAGGCTTCTGCTCCGTTTACGGGTGATGCCACCAATGCAGCGGCAGCTGTCATTATGATAGCCGGTGCAGCAGGTGTTATCTATGTATGCCTGAAGAAAAAGAAAGCAACAAAGGTGCTTTCACTGGTGCTTTGCACCGTTCTGGCAAGTGCTGCTGTGTCTCAGATGTCCGCTTTGGCCGTGGACGAGAGCCTGACGATGAACAGCTTCTCTGTCTCAGAGACGCTGTGCTTCAACAAGACAACCTACAGTTTGTCAGTAATGGTGAAGTACCACAAAATCGTCAGCGATGATGACGTGACCTACACCAGAGGCGAGTGGGTAAAGTTACTGGCAACCGAAATGGATATTCCTACAGATGACCTTAATGCCGAAGAACAAACTACTTGGTTCTATGGCGATACAAGAGATACAGAGGATGGTGTACTGTTTGAATATGTACATAATCTCGGCTATCTCCCTGATTCGGATAATGAGGGCTATGTAGATCCAGAACAGGATATTGCGTTGTTTGAAGCTGACAAGGTTGTCACCAGAGAGTATGCAGCTTATTCTGCTGTGAAAGCACTGGGATTTGTCGAGGAACAATCCAACTTGAATTGTGAAGATGCAGAAAGTGTCAAATATCCTTCCCAGGCAACAACGGCATTGAAGTTTAATATGCTTTCGCTGATCAACGGCAAATTTGAACCCAATATGGCGATTACAGAAGCAGATAAAAATCAGATAGTCGCTCTGATCAGGGCATTCAATGCTTCCATCGTGGTTGATGAGGATGAAGTGACTCACAATATCACTTACATGGATGGCGTAGTGGCCGATGAATTGGCTGATATGACCAACTATACGGCAACCTCTGACGAAGAAGGCAATTCTACAGTGACACTGCCTAAGAATGATGTAACAAAAGGATTTGCGGCAGGTACGATATTTGTACTTCCCGCTAACGACAGCTTCCCGAGCGGTGCTTCTTTCAAGGTGACATCTGTTACCGAACAGGATGATGCCATTGTGGCGGAATGTGTCACTCCGAAATTTGAAGAAGTGGTAAAGAGCGTTTCTCTTAGAGATACGGTCGTTCCCAAAGTTTCCAATTTTATTCCCGCAGAAGGCGTTGAAGTGGAAATACTGGATTCTGCTGAAAATTCCAATGAAGAAGCACCTATTGATTTGATCGATGTTGCACATGACTTCAATTTGACAGATTACAGTTTGAGTATGAAAGTCAAGATCGATGACAAATCTTCCTTTACCAGCACCTTATCCATTCCGAGAGTATCCGTTGTATACAAATCTCATTTGGATCTTGGCTTCTTCTATGCAGATCATGTTGTGGATGAAGCAATGTTCTCCATGATCGAGAAAAAGACCTATGAATACAGCTATAAGTTTGCTTCGTATAATCCTGATGACTTTGAGTTTTTGAATACGGGTACAAAACAATTAGATAACATCAAGATTGGCGAATTGGTAGTTCCGCTTCCCGCCGGTTTCAATATCTCGGTCAAACTGGTGGGATTTTTGGACATTAATGGCAAAATCACCATCGGCATTGCCTCGGATCATGTATCAGGATTCCAGTATATCAACCAAGCTATGAGAACACTGGAAAGCCCCAAGCATACCTATCTGAATAAACTGGAATCAGCCGCTACCATTGAAGTGGGTCTGAAGCTGAAAGTCGATGTAGGCTGGACGGCAATCCCAATCATTGGTCTGGAACTCAAGGGCGGTATCCATGCCCATGCTTCAACCAATGCCCATATCAATGCCAATTTGTATTGTCACGATGTGCGTATCTACCTGATGCTGTCTTTGGGAATGGATCCCGATACGGCAATAGGCAAGGTACTGGAATGGCTCGAAATCCGATTGAATTGGGAGATCTGGAACCAGTACCACACACCTTGGCAACATGCATGTCATGTTGAAAATCTCCGGATTGTGGATGCATGTACCTATAGCAGAGGGGCATTGGCCATCGCTGTAACTGACAGTTCGGGAAATCCCATCGGACAATGCAAAGTAACCGTCAAAAATGCCGACGGAGATATTATCTGTGACGATTTTGTGGACTCGACAGGAAGACGTACCGTTACACAGGTACCAATCGGTCAGGTAACGGTAGAAATCCTTGCCACGGGCTATAAGAAGTTTACTTCCAGAGAAATCATTACCACACAAAATACCACTTATATGCCTGCTGTTTTGATGGTCGACAGACAGGAAAATGACCAGGAAACAGATGTCGGTATAGGAAGAAATACTGTGAGCGGTACAGTCACGAATGCAGTGGATGGTTCTTCTGTCAACGCTTCCTATGAAATCAGAAAAACCTGGAATGCCTCTTCCATGGTGGAAGTAGTGGAAAGCGGTACCGCCATCGGCGGTTCTTACAGTGCAACACTGCCTGTAGGATACTACACCATTACATTCAAAAAGAACGGTTATATCGACAGTTCAACCAACATCACCGTGAAAGCATCCAGTCCTACCATCGCCAATATCGCTATTTCTCCTGAAATGAGTGATGATGATATTGATCTGAACCAGAATCTGCGTATCGTCCTGACATGGGGAGCTACACCAAGAGACCTCGATTCTCACCTCCTCAGCACACTGAACAGCAACTACCATACTTATTATAGTGCTAAGAACCACTATGAAAATAGTGTGCTGGTTGCCAACCTCGACCTCGATGATACCACCAGCTACGGACCTGAAACCACTACCATCTATAAGCTGGTAGGCGGAGAGCAGTTCAGTTACTATGTCCATGACTTTACCAACAGAAAATCTTCTTCCAGCACGGAAATGTCAAATTCGGGTGCGAAAGTAGTGGTTTACTCTGGTTCTACTGTGGTAGCAGTTTAT
>ONUD01000167.1 GCA_900320925.1 uncultured Eubacteriales bacterium | reverse complement strand
TTTGACGGTTCGGCAGGGATGCAGAAAATGGCCAATATCATGGATTCCCTGAGAAATTCCCACCCTGCGGAAATGGCAGGCTTTAAAGTCACTGAAATATCCGATTACTTCCTCTCCTATACCAAGAATCTTGCCACGGGAGAACAGACCGCCATTTCTCTTCCCAAATCCAATGTCCTTTCCTACTCTCTGGAGGGCGGCGGTGCTGTCATTGTCAGACCGTCAGGTACAGAACCGAAAATCAAAGTCTATGTAACAGCTGTCGGCAAGAGCAGTGCGGATGCCGTGCAGATTGCCGAAAAAATGGCAAATACAATGAAAACCATTATGGCATAAAAAAGAAACTCCCGATGTTGTATCGGGAGTTTTTCGTTTAGTCCTCGTACTTGACAGCCTTTTCAAAGAGCTGTTCTACCTTTTCATCAGGTTTTTTCGTGAGAAGTGTCACAATGACTGCGGCAAGCATACCGATGATAAAGCCCGGTGCCAATTCATAAATTCCTGTACCGGAAAGGAAGAGCATCCAGCAAATATCGGCGGCTGTTCCTGCGATGATACCTGCCACGGCTCCCTGTATGTTGAACCGCTTCCAGAACAGACTCAAAATAATGGAAGGACCAATGGCTGCCCCAAAGATACCCCATGCATTGGTCACAAGACTCATAATCGAGCCTGAGTTGGGATTGGAGGCAATCAGCAATGCCACCACGGCAACAGCCAGTACGACCAATCTGCCTGCCCATTGCATTTCCCTGTCACTTGCCTTGTTCTTGCGGAACACGGGCTTGTAAACATCACTGGCAAACGAGGAGGAGGCCGACAAAAGCTGACTGTCAGCGGTACTCATAGAAGCTGCCAGCACTGCCGACAGCAGGATCCCTGACATCACACCCGGAAAGATGGTTCTTACCATCTTGATGAACACAAGAGAATTGTCAGCCGTTTCCTTGTCAAAGCCGAGGAACAGCAAGCCAATGATACCGATGGCTGCGGCAAACAGCACAATGAATATCGTCCATGTAATGCCGATAGCGGCAGATTTTTTCATATCTTTCTGGGAACGAATGGACATATAGCGGATAATAATATGCGGCATTCCAAAATAACCCAGTCCCCATGCCAGACCTGAAACAATATCCTTCCAGTTGACAAGGGGATTCCAGAAATCAGGATTGCTTGCCGTGACATTCTGACCAATCTAAATTCAATTTGATGTCCTCCTTTTTGTCATTTCAATACACTTTTCAGAAATTCTTTCAGACGTTCATTCTTGGGATTGTCAAAAAACTCCTGAGGAGCCTCATCTTCCTTGATGATACCGCCGTCAATAAAAATCACTCTGGTAGAGACCTCTCTTGCAAAGCCCATTTCATGGGTCACCACTACCATGGTCATGCCTGCTTTGGCTAAGTCTTTCATGATATTCAGTACTTCATTGACCATTTCAGGATCCAGTGCCGAGGTGGGTTCATCAAAGAGCATGACCTCCGGATCCATTGCCAGCGAACGTGCAATCGCCACCCTTTGTTTCTGACCGCCCGAAAGCTGGGCAGGGTAGTGGTCGGCCTTGTCGGAAAGTCCGACACGCTCCAGAAGCTCCATGGCACGTTTTTCTGCCTGTTCCTTTGTCATCAGACGCAGCAGGACAGGAGCGTGCATGATATTTTTTTTAACCGTCATGTTGTTAAAAAGATTAAACTGTTGGAACACCATGCCGATTTTTTCCCGTACCAGCCGTTCATCCGTACCTTTGGCGGTGATGTCCTGTCCGTTGAAATAGATCTTGCCTCCCGACGGCTCTTCCAGAAGATTCAGGGAGCGGATAAACGTGGATTTTCCGCAGCCTGACGGTCCGATAATGGAAATCACTTCTCCCTTATGAATCTCGATGGAAATATCTTTCAATACCTCGTTATTGCCGAACGTTTTGACAAGGTGATCGACATGAATCAAGGCATTGTTGGCTGTTTCGGTCTTACCGCTCATTCTTTTTCAGCTTCCTCTCCATTAAAGATACAAGGGACGAAAGTCCGATGACGATGACAAGGTAAATCAATGCAACTGCAATCAGCGGCATGAAAGCGTCATAGGTAATGCCTCTGATGAGGTCACCGCCTCTTGTCAGGTCTGCCAGACCGATGAAGCCGCATACGGAGGTTTCTTTCAGCAGGGAGATAAATTCATTGCCCAGTGCCGGCAGGACATTTTTCAATGCCTGCGGCAGGATAATGGTAGTCATAATGCTGGAGAATTTCAAACCAAGACTTTTTCCTGCCTCAAACTGTCCGACATCAATGGACATAATGCCGGAGCGTATCACCTCTGACACATAGGCAGAGGAATTGATGGCAAAAGCGATGATGGCAACCAATGTCTGATTGATATCTGTGGAGGCAAAAATGACGAAGTAGATAATCATGAGCTGAATCGAAGCAGGTGTTCCCCGAATCACCGTAATATAGAGCTTTGCCAGCAGGTTCAGAATCCGGACAGAGCCGTTTTTATCGTGTGCGACTCTGATGAGTGCCAGCAGGAAGCCTGCCACCAGACCGATTGCCATGGAAAACAGTGTAATGAGGAGGGTTGTTTTCAAACCGTTGAGCAGAAGTCTGTAACGGTTATCTTGGATGAAATTCGTATAAAACCGTTCCGCAAAGCCGGGTTTTTGACTGATCTTGTCCTCTGACTGTGATGAATCGCTGTTTTTGTCAGAAGTGAACGTTCTTGCACCGGTGGCAGTGGTATCAGTGCTTTGCACGACAGACACCTCGGAAACGGTTGCCTCACTGCCGGCAGACATGACACTGACGGAAAACAGACACATCACGACAGTACAGAGAACCGCAATGACAAGGTATTTTTGAAACCTCTTCTTCATTTTTTAATTCCTCTTATTTTTCTTTCACGACCATGACCTGTTTGGAATGGGCATAGTTGTCGGTAAAGTTGATTTGCTTTTTTCTTTCATCGGTGACGGTGAAGCCTGAGAAGCCAATGTCAGCTTTGCCCGAATCCACGGCGGAGATAATGGAATCAAATTTCATATCATTGACTTTCAGCACCCTGCCCAGCTTGTCGGCAATGGCGGAAGCAATCTCTACATCAATACCGACAATGTTGTCGCCTTCACGGTACTCATACGGCGGGAAATCGGCACTGGTTGCCATCACAAGGGTATCTCCCTCGGTCAC
>ONUD01000117.1 GCA_900320925.1 uncultured Eubacteriales bacterium | reverse complement strand
GCGTGACCCGAAAGTATTCCTCCTTGACGAGCCGCTTTCTAACCTCGATGCAAAGCTCAGAACTGCCATGAGAACCGAGATTTCTAAGCTTCACAAGAGACTCGGCACCACCTTTATTTATGTCACCCATGACCAGACAGAGGCTATGACCATGGCTGACCGTATCGTGGTCATGAAGGACGGCTTCATCCAGCAGGTTGATACACCTCAGAACCTCTATGAAAGACCCTGTAACCAGTTTGTGGCAGGCTTCATGGGTACTCCGCAGATGAACTTCCTTGATGCTACTATTGTCCGTTCCGGCGATGACTACGGCATCCACTTCGGCAGCTATACTCTGCCGCTCCCTGAATCCAAAAACAAGAAGAATATCCTTTCCCACTTTGTCGGCAAAGAGGTCGTACTGGGCATCCGTCCTGAGGATATCCATGACGAGCCGGAATTTTTGGAGAGATCCGAAGACAGCATTATTGAGGCACAGGTGGAAATTACCGAATTGATGGGTAATGAAATCTATATCTATCTGAACATCGAGGGAACACCCTCTATTGCCCGTGTGGATCCCTCTTCTACCGCAGAAGCCGGTGAAACAATCGAAATTGCTTTCGATGTGGAGAAGATCCATATCTTTGACAAGGAAACTGAGAGAACGATTACCAACTGATAGTTCTTCTCTAAATACTGCAAGGTCTGTACGTTGCCGTACAGACCTTGTTTTTTATTAGCGTCTGCTGTTGAAATCCGCTGCGATGTCCTTGCTCCAGCTATCATCAATACACGCTTCCGCACGCATGGCACAGACAGCATCACCGACAGCTCCATACAGAACAGCCGTTCCTTTTTTGTCGGCTTTATAATTGACGGCACGGTTCTTTTCGATGCCGAAATGGGCGGCTGTTTCTACGGCATCAATGTTGGCACCGATGAAGAGAAATTCCCAACCCTGCTTTTTTTTCTTCTTTTCAATCATCTTTTTAACCGTCTTGCTGTCAAATTTCTTGCTGGCATTTTCCATGCCGTCCGTGGTGATGACGAAGATAGTGTGTTCGGGTATGTCCTCTTCACGGGCATATTTGTGGATGGTGTCGATATGCTCCACGGCTTCCCCGATGGCATCAATCAGTGCCGTACAGCCGCCAACCGTGTAATCGTCCTCGGTCATGGGCTTGATTTTATCAAGGGGGACTCTGTCATGGATTGTTTCCGTTTCGTTGTCAAACAGGATGGTAGTAATCAGTGCTTCACCGTCCTGCTTTTTTTGCTTGTTAATCATGGCATTGAAGCCGCCGATCGTGTCGCTTTCCAGTCCCGCCATGGAACCGCTTTTGTCAAGGATGAATACCATTTCTGTCAGATTCTTTTTCATAGTGATAACCTCCATTCATTTGATGATTCTATGATAGCACACATCATTCGGAAGATGGTCGCTTGTCAGGCGACAAAATATGCATGGCATTCCGATATTTTTCGGTACGTCTGATTGCCTGCTCATCAATCTGGTCATATCTTGACAAATCACTGTTATGTGCCAAATCGGCAAGCTTGACGGCAGTAGCAATCGAGTTGGATTTGATATGCTGAACATATTCTTCATAGGGAACACGGCTGTCATGGGTCAGCAGGGAAAGTGCCTGTATGACTGCATCAGGATAGCCCATGGCTTGCAGGTCAGCAAGGGTATAATCGGTATCTTCCACCACGTCATGCAGGAGTGCCGTGACAGTGGTGTACTCGTCCGTCATCTGCTCGGCAAGGTGGAACGGGTGGAATACATACGGCAGACCTGTTTTATCGGTCTGTTCCTTATGTGCTTCAAAGCACAGTCGCAGGGCTTGTTTGGTCAGCGGTGTATAAATCATGGTATATCACACTCCCAGTAATTTTTGGTCAAAGGAAAACAGGGCTTCATTGATAGCGTAAATGTCATAGATTTGTCTGGTGATGAAAAATTCCACGATAATATCAAATTTACTGCTGTGGGAGAGGGCAAACCCTGCCTTCATCAGCAGTTCCTTTGTTTCCGCAAGGGGGAGTTTCAGTGCAACTGCAAAAGCAATGACAGTGGTCTTACTCGGTTTATACAGACGGTCGGAACGGATTTTGGAAAACAGCTTGCGGTCAATATTGGCTTTCTTGTAGCATTGGCTGTCGGTCATGCCCTTTTCGTCGATTTTCCGCAGCAGCATTTCCGAAAAGCTTTCATCCATCTGTGTTTCGAGGATTTCTTTCAGGTCGCTGTTTCGGAACATCGGTACAGCACAAACAGCTTCTCTTTGGAGCATACGGGGAGCATAGTGCTGGTCGATGTATTCATGCAGGTCATCTGTGTACTGTTTGCCGAATGAAAAGCTTTCTTTGTCAAAGATGACCATGATAATCTCCATGTCATGGTCGGTCAGAAAGGCTTTGATGACTTCGATAGCGGTATCGAGTGCCTGCTGTTTTGGGTAGCCGTAAATGCCGCTGGAAATCAGGGGGAAGGCAATGCTTTCACAGTGGTGTTCCCATGCAAGGGAAAGGGCATTTTGATAGCAGGACTGCAAAAGTGCCTTTTCGCCATGGGTTCCTCCACGCCATACAGGGCCGACTGTATGGATGACATACTGACAGGGAAGCTTGTAGCCGCCGGTCATTTTTGCCTGCCCTGTCTTACAGCCGCCTAACTTCATGCATTCCAAAAGCAGTCCTTTTCCTGCGGCACGATGGATGGCACCGTCTACACCGCCTCCGCCTAATAAACTGCTGTTGGCGGCGTTGACAATGGCATCACAATGTATTTTGGTAATATCGTTTCTGATGATACGAAACGGCACACTGTCACCTCCTTATTCAAACTATAACACATTTTTCAGGCAAATTTGTGAACAAAGATAAAATTTTTGGCAGTCGATTCTTGCTCCTTGACAGAACAGGGGAAATGGCTATAATGAAATAAGAAATGCAATGAACGGAGGAAAGATATGAAAACAGTTGGTCTTGTGGAGAAAATAGACAATCAAAGCTACGGATGTATGGTCAATTGCTATGCAGTAAGTGAAATGTTAAAACAATCCGGTGCTGATGAGGTGTCTGTCGTACCGTTGGATACAGAGGTTGACGGATTGGTGAAAGAGGAAGAAAAACGAAAGATTTATTTTGGTGTTTCCGTGCCGGAGGGGGAGAAAATTCATGCCCATGCCGTTTCTGTGACGGAGAAACGTGCATGGGAGCGTCTGCGTACAAACGGAATCAAGGCAGAACTGACGGCAGAGCCTGTATTGTGTCTTTCTGCGGAGCAGTGGGAAAGGCTGGCAGAACGTTCGGAAAAAAAGCTGCCTGATAAATATATGCTATCTTACCTGTCAACCCCCGATAAATCCAAGCGAAAGTTAATACAGTTTTACCGCCGTAAAATGGCAATGCCCTGTCTGAATATCGTGGACGGCATGGGAAACCGTTACGGACAAAATCAGAGAATGCTTGACCTGAAAGATACTCTTCCCGTGCTGAAAACAGAGGATTTTGTGAAGTATTTTACAGGGACATCTTATGTCATTACCGATGACAGCAGGGGTGTGTATTTGGCGGCGGCACTGCACAAGCCTGTTTTATATATCGGCAGTGATGAAACCGTTATGGAACTTCTGCAAGGTCAGGGCGTGATATTTGATACCGAGGTGCTGTCGGCAGACTTTATCCATGTCAGCGGCACGGAGGAACAGGTGGCACAGACCTATGCATGGCTTCATGAAGTTTTGGAAGCAGAAGAACTGCCGTCGATTTCAGTCGGAAAAACTGACAGGGCGGTGACAGCCACCCTGCGGAAAGAGTTGTGTGTAGGGTGCAGTGCGTGTGCGGCAGTTTGTCCGAAAGGGGCATTGACGTTACAGCAGGATGAATATGGCTACTATGTCCGTTCTATTGACCATGACAAATGTATCAACTGTGGGCTTTGCTCCAAAACGTGTCCCGTGCTTTCAAAGCCTGTCAATTCAAACAGGGAAGAGCCTGACTGTTATGCGTGTGTGGCGGCAGACGAGGAAATTGTGATGAAAAGCTCCAGCGGTGGTGTATTCACCCTGCTGGCGGAGGAGATTTTCAGGCGTGGCGGTGTGGTTATCGGCGGTGCGTGGAATGACCGCATGACCATCAGCCATACTGTCATTGAGAGCCGTGAGCAGTTGGACACATTACGGAAATCCAAATATATGCAGAGTGACATGGGCAGTATCTTTCAAACCGTGAAGCAGTACTTGCAGGAGGGAAGATGGGTATTGTTTTCGGGGTGTGGCTGTCAGGCGGCAGGTCTGAAAGCCTATCTGAAAAAAGATTACGAACGTTTATTGGTCGTGGATATCTTCTGCCACTATGCCCCATCGGCAGGATTCTTCCAAAAATACAGGGAGGACTGCCTGTACAATGCAGAGCCGTATGAATTTCGTTACAAGGAGGGCGAGCATTGCTGGGATTGCCTGACAGTGAAAATCGGCGGTCAGGAGGTTCGCAGGGGCGGTGCAGAGGACGAGTTTCAAAGAGTGTTCCATACGGAAGTGATGCTGTCGGAGCATTGCGAGAAGTGCCGCTTCCAGACCCGCCAACGCTTTGGAGATGTCACACTGGGAGATTTTTGGGGTGTGCAGAAGCATGACAGTACGATACCGTTTGGCAGGGGTGTTTCCTGTGTGCTGTTAAACAACGCAAAGGGACAGGCATTCTTTGACAGTCTGCCGCAGGAGCAGTTCCGTTTCAGAAAGCAGGAGCCGCTTGCATGGGTAGGTGGTAATGGCATGGTTCGTCCTGACAGAAAACGACGTGGACAGCCTGCCCGTGATTTTTATCATGCTGTACGCTTTATGCCGTTCCAGCAGGCGGCCAATTATGCCTTGAAGTCCGACAGGAGCGGTCAACAGCCCTCCCACGGCAGGAATCCCCTGCAATTCGAAAGCAAAGCACAGCATTTCCAATTTGACAGCCATGTGTGGCAGGAAACCATGGAACAGGGGGCAATCTGTCTGAGAGTAAAAGCGGGACAGGTAAAACCCGGTAATTATGCCGTAATGCCGCTGAACAGAGTGCTGGAACCGTATAAGACGTATCGTCTTTATGCAAGGTTTCGGTTTAAGAGTGATTCCAAGGTGCTGAATTTCCATATCAAGGATTCGGGGACAAAGCTCTTTAAAGTGATTGCCGTACATAAGGCGGAACACAATACCGGAACGGATTGGATTGAAATTGACCGTACCTTTGTACCGTCATCGGATATTTTTGATGAATTGATGTTCGGTGCTTCGCAAATCAAGGGGGAAGGGGCATTCCTTGCCATTGATTCCATTTGTATCAGTGAAGCTTAATACAATTTTGATTTCCATGCGAAGCGTAAAAAATGATTGCGAATGATAGAAAGATATGATATAATAAAAAAGATAATGTATTATGATGGAGGAAATGAAGATGAGTTCAAAATATGATGTAGGATTGTTCGGATTATGGAATCAGTGCAACTATGGAAGTATTGTGACCTATTATGCACTCAATCGTACACTGGAGGGAATGGGGGCATCGGTGCTGATGATTGACAGACCGAATGCCGATAAGGAAGAAGCCCGTACCCATGCACGCCGTTTTGCCGCAGAAAATTACAAGGGCGTGTCAGCACCCATGAATCAAGCCGACCTTCACAGACTGAATGAAAGCTGTGGAATGTTCATGCTCGGTTCTGACCAGCTGTGGAACTACTCCGTTGCCAAGAATTACGGCAAGCTGTTTTATCTGGACTTTGTCGCCGACAATAAACGAAAGGTATCTTATGCCACTTCTTTTGGTCATGAAATCGACTTTGCCCCGGAGTCCCAAAGAAAACTCCTTCAGGGCTATTTCAGGCGTTTTAACAAGATTTCCGTGCGTGAGGACAACGGAGTGGATATTCTGAAAAATATTTACGGCATTCAGGCGGAGGAAGTCGTTGACCCGGTATTCCTTTGTGATAAAAAGGTGTATGATGCATTGGCAGACCGCTCAAGGGTCAAAGCTCCCAAAGAAAAATATATTCTTTCCTGCCTGCTCGACCCTACGGAAGAAAAGAAAATCTCCATCGAAACACTGGCCAATATTATGGACGGAATGAAAACGGTGAACCTGCTGGACGGCTTCCACTGGCTGTCAGACAAAAATGCCGAAAAAGCAGGGATCAAACGTGAAAAGAACGTGGAAGCGGCAGAATGGCTCAACTATCTCCGCAATGCCGAGATGGTGATTACAGACTCTTATCATACCATGTGCCTTGCTATGATCTTCCACAAGAACTTTATTGCACTGCCCAATAAATTCAGAGGCTATTCGAGATTTGACTCCATAGGAAGGCTTTTTGATATCAGAGGAAAGTTTATCTATGCCCCTGAGGATATGCTGAAAAATCCCGATGTCCTCCTTGCACCTGATTACAGCCGTATTGCTGCCAAGGTGGCATCGGAGCAGAAAAGGTGTCAGAAATGGCTGCGTGATGCCGTTCAATAAACGATAAAGGAGAAAGAATATCATGGATAAACAATATGATATAGGCATCCTCGGTGTATGGTCGGGCTGTAACTACGGCAGTATTATGACGTATTATGCCCTGAACCGTGTCATAGAAGCAATGGGAAAAAGAGTTCTGATGATTGATAAACCCATGCTGATGGGCAAGCGTGACATTGAACATTCCGATACCCATTCCAGACGTTTTGCCAATGAGCATTATGATATTAGTCCTGTTTATTCACTGGAAGAACTGTACAAGCTGAACGAGCTTTGTGACGGTTTCATGCTTGGTTCCGACCAGCTTTGGAACTATGGCATCAGCCGCAATTTCGGCAAAGCATTTTATCTGGATTTTGCCGAGGAAAACAAAAGAAGAATTGCCTGCTCGACCTCCTTTGGTCACCAGATTGACTTTGCCCCTCAGGAGGAACGGGTAGCGATTGCCGAATATATGAAAAAATTTAATGCCATTTCCCTGAGAGAATCCGATGGCGTTAAAATCTGCCGTGAAGATTACGGTATCGAGGCACAGCAGATTCTTGATCCTGTGTTCATGCCGAATCCTGATGAAATTTACAGACCCCTCATTGAAAAGTCTGATAAAAATGAAACAGAACGGTTTCTTGCTGCCTATATCCTTGACCCGACTCCCGAAAAAAGAGAAGCTCTCCTGCATATTTCCCAAAAGCTGGGAGGAATCAAGATTATCAATTTGTTGGACGGTATGTTCTGGCTGTTCGATGAGAACAGGAGAAAAATGGGCTTGGACAACTGCATTGAAAATTTGCAGGTAGAGGACTGGCTGTATTATCTGAGCCATGCGGAG
>ONUD01000145.1 GCA_900320925.1 uncultured Eubacteriales bacterium | reverse complement strand
AGTGGAGCGGGTGATGGGAATCGAACCCACACAACCAGCTTGGAAGGCTGGGGTTCTACCACTGAACTACACCCGCGTATCAGCGACAGGTATTATATTACCACACCTGTCGCTATTTGTCAAGGCTTTTTTGAAATTTTTTTTAAATTTTATCAACTTGTCTGCAAAACGATCTGTTCTTCTTCGGCGGTGACGTGGATCGCAGAGATGGCATCGACACGACTTTCCACGATAGCAGAAGCAATCTTATCCTCCACTTCCCGGCGAATCAGATTACGGAGATCTCTGGCACCGCTCTTGCCGCCGTAAGCTTTTTGTGCAAGGCAGCTTTGGGCTTGTTCATCGAATGTAAAGGCAATGCCCTTTTCGGCGAGGGTATCGACATATTCGTTCAGCATGAGAGCGGCAATCTTAACGAAGTCCTGTTCATCGAGATGGCGGAAGATAATAATTTCATCGAGACGGCTGATAAATTCGGGACGGAGAAATTCCGACAAAGCGGCACGCACTTTTTCAGCAGTCGCCTGTTCCTCCGTTTTGGCAAAACCGAGAGCATTTTCCCGTTTTTCACTGCCGGCATTGGAGGTCATGACAATCACGGTATTGCTGAAATTAACTTTTCTGCCCTGTGCATCGGTCAGCACGCCCTCATCAAGGATTTGGAGGAGGATGTTGAGTACATCGGGATGAGCCTTTTCGATTTCGTCGAAGAGGAGAACGGAATACGGTCTGCGTCTGACCTTTTCGGTCACCTGCCCTGCCTCCTCATAGCCGACATAACCGGGAGGAGAGCCGATAATTTTAGACACGGAATGTTTTTCCATGAACTCGGACATATCCAGACGAATCAGCGTTTCAGGGGTATTGAACAGTTCTTCGGAGAGGACTTTGACCAGTTCGGTCTTGCCAACGCCTGTGGGGCCGACAAAGATGAAGGAAGCGGGTCTGCGGCGGGGGCTGATTTGGACACGGCTGCGTTTCACGGCTGCGGCAAGAGCTTTCACCGCCTCGTCCTGACCGATCACCTTTTGCATGAGGGTATGTTCCAAATCTGCCAGCTTGTTGAGTTCATTTTCCTGCACTTTGGAAGCAGGGATACCCGTCCAGAGTTCGATGACATGGGCAATATCCTCTTCCGTCACCTCGGCAGTAAGCTGTTCCTTGTCCACGCTGTCGAGTTCCTTGGTCAGCTTTGCGATATCATAGCGGACATTGGCAAGCTTTTCATAATCAATTTCCACGTTTGTTTCATCGGCAAGTGCTTGCTCCTGTTTTTTGAGGATATCCAGCTTGCCAGTATTCCTGTCATAGTTTTCCAGCTGCACATTCCGCAGGGCGGCATACGTACAGGACTCATCCAGCAGGTCGATAGCCTTATCGGGGAGGAAACGGTCTGTAATGTATCTTTCGGAGAGGATCACGGTTTTTCTGACAATCTCATCGGACATTCTGACACGATGATACGTTTCGTAGTAAGTTTTAACCCCCTTAATCACCTCTATTGTTTCGGCGATAGACGGTTCTGCCACCGTAACAGGCTGGAAGCGTCTTTCCAGGGCGGTATCCTTTTCGATATACTTTCGGTACTCGTTGAAAGTAGTGGCACCAATGACCTGTATTTCCCCTCTGGAGAGGGCGGGCTTCATGATATTGGCAGCATTCATGGAACCCTCAGAATCCCCTGCCCCGACAAGGCTATGCACCTCGTCAATAAAGAGAATCACATTGCCGTCGGCTTTCACTTCCTCAATCAGCCCTTTGATACGGCTCTCAAACTGTCCCCGGAACTGGGTACCGGCGACCAGTGCGGTCAGATCCAGCAGTTGGATTTCCTTGTTCTGGAGGCGGAACGGCACATCACCTGATACAATTTTTTGTGCAAGTCCCTCCGCAATGGCAGTTTTTCCGACACCCGGTTCCCCAATCAGACAAGGATTATTTTTGGTACGGCGTGAGAGAATCTGTATGACACGGTTGATTTCCTTTTCCCGTCCGACAATTCTGTCAAGTTTGCCGTCTCTTGCTCTCTGTGTGAGGTCACTGCAATACGCATCAATATGTTTTCGTTTCCGTTTGGCGGCTTTTTGGGACTTATCATTTTTACTGTCGGCATTTTTGTTTTTGGCATCATCGGAAGTTTTTTGGGGGTTGGTAAACATATTCTTCAAAAACGGGAACACGGGTGCTCCTCCACGGCTGAAGGAATCCTCATCTTCTTCGCCGTCCTCCATCAGTTCTTCCATGGTTTCAGGATCGGGCATATCCCCCGCATTGAAAATATCCATCATCTGATCCTGCATCATATTGAGGTCATCCTCCGAGATGCCCATTTTTTCCATTATATCTGTCACGGGTTTGATTCCTATTTCCTTCGCACATACCAGGCAGTAGCCTGTTGTTTCGGCATCACCCGCACTGGTGGACACAAATACCACAGCGGGTCTTTTATTGCATTTACTGCAAAGCATCATGGTTCTTTCTCCTTTCGGTATATTCCCGATGAACATCATACCATATCCACACGGCAATTGTCAATTTTTCTTTTCATCCTTTTTCTACTAAAGAATCATATATCAACGGGGATGTTTGCCCGATGTTTGACATAGCAATGGAAACTTCCTTGCCGCCACGCTCCCTCCGTCAAAAACCGCTGTCACTTCATT
>ONUD01000175.1 GCA_900320925.1 uncultured Eubacteriales bacterium | reverse complement strand
ATCAGCAAATCGGAAGCCTGTCTGACCAGACAAAAGATTGCCAGTGTTGTGGTCAGCTTGACGGTAAAATTCCTGACGGTGATTTTCTTGAACTCCTCCAGACCGTAATACAGCCATGTGATGTCCAGCATTCCCGATACCAGATACGGCAGCATGAAATAGGCCATCGTATCGGCTGTCCAAAGGCAATAGGCAAAATAGACTGCTGTGAGTACCAGACCAAGCACAAACTGCATGGTATACATACTCCAGAACATCTTTGACAAGGACATTTTATCACTTTTGGCTTTGGCAGCGGTTAGGTTGCCGTAATTGGCCAAGCCCAGCAGAATGAAGATCACAAAGTAATTGGCAACCGAATGGGCATAGGAGTAACTGCCGATTCCCTCCGCTCCCAGAACACGGGACAAATAGGGTGTCGTAATCATGGGAATGATGAGTGTCAGGAGCTGGTAGGCAGTATTGTAAAGAAAATTTTTCTTAATGGAACTCATATTTTTGCCACCTTTTTCAGCACGGCAGGATTACCGCCCACTATCCCATTTTGGCACACGTCATGCAGGACAACTGACCCTGCCAATATCACGGCACCGTCACCGATATGAATCTTTCCCAGTACCACTGCATTCGGATAAATCGTCACATGATTGCCAATAGACGGATAACTGCCGTGCCGCTGTCCTATTGTGACATTCTGGTAAATCGTGCAGTTATCGCCAATCCTCACGCCGTCACCAATGACCATACCCGTAAAATGCTCTGTCCAGAAATGTCTGCCGATGACGGTATGTATCCCGATATCTACCATATAGTTTAATTTCAGCTTTTTTTGGAGCCTGCGTTTCAGCAGAAATGAATGGGTTTCCTGCATTCTGCGTATCAAAACAACCACTCTGAACTGTGGGACACAATAGTAACACTTGACTGCCCGTAAAAGCATGAATTTTTTTTTCGGATAGAACGCTCTGTATTCCCTCACCAGCAAAGACAACATGATATTCTTCAAGCTCCGTTTCTATGAATGTTCGACTTTTTTAAATTTGGGGTTCCGAAACATACTTCCCCCTAAAAATCCCACCTCTTCACAGCGGTGTCCCGACTTCCAGATGACATACGGCAAAGCAACTTGATCTCTCATGCTTTCAGAAGCGAGGAACTCCTCCCACCATGCGGACAGGAGTTTTTGGGATTCAGGATTGTGCAGGTCAGACAGGATGATATTGGCCTCATACATTCCGAAATGCTCGGGCATCCCCTCCTGACGGTATTTTTCCATCTGAGCAGTGAGCTTTTCGGGATTGCCTCGCTTGACCATCTTGCAGACCTGCACCTCCTTGTAAAGACAGTCCCGTGAGTCATGGCGGTGCAGGGCAAGTCCCGTACTGTCATGCAGGCGGTTGACCATGTTCCGCACATCGGACAGCACCTGTATATTGCCGTCTACATACACGGCATAATCATACTGCGGAAATAACTCGGCAGGATGGAATTTGACATAGCGGTTGACGAGAATGGGATTCATACCTGCTGTCTGTTGGGGAATGGGACAGATTCGCCAATGCTTGGAAGCAAGTCTGTCGTTGTCCGTCAACAGCACATAGTCAATGCAGGGAGATGTGTAAAGAGGTTCCTGGATATGGTCATACCCTCCCGTGATACAGGTATATACCACGAATTTTTGACTGTCCTGCGGGTAGTCCCCGTAAATATAATCCTGTTCTCCGACAGCCGTTCTGACACTGTACCGTGCCATCCTGCGGCAGCGGATTTCTCTTGACAGCATTCTACCAAAATGCAGATGACGCAAATCCTGAATGGCACGGCAGATTTTCAAACCTATCCTGTATTCTCTTGAAGCTTGCAGCTGCAATTCGCTGCATCGCAGTGCTTCCAGAGCGGCGGCTGTTTCTTTGTCAGTCATGCAGGCTTTCCCCTTTCCGTAATGATGGAACGTTTCCGATAAAGCAGTCTTGCAATGATAAATGTAACAATATAATCTTCCTTGATAAATTCCCAGCGGGCAAAGCTCTTGATGATGGCAATGGAAAAAAGCAGCAGCAGTAAAATGGAAAACTCGCTGCGATTTACCTTGACCATGCGGTAAACGGCGGCACTCAGCACTCCGAACAAAAAAGAACCTGCCATGACACCAAAAAAGCCAAAGTCAAGGTAAAAGTAAAAAAAGACCGATAAAAAGGCATTGAAGCCCTTTGTCCCGAACATCGGCACATATTTGTCACTGTAAAGGGCAATTTTTTCGGAAGCTTCATAATAGCCGGCAGGAAGCGGTACCTTGAACCTTGAAAGCACACTGCATATGCCCTTGAAAAAGCCGTAGCCGTAAGTTCTCACCCCTGTGACATCCACCGTTTTTGTCCAATAGGTCAACATCGGCAGGGGCAGGGACAAATACGCATACAATGTCATCTGTGTCGTCCATACCACGTCTGTCGAGCGTCCGGGGCGGAAAATGGTAATCACGGCAATCCCTATCGCCACAAAAAACAGTCCCGCAAGAATCCGTCTTTTGAGTTTTTTAGATATTCTGAGATGTTTTTTCAAGGAAAGCAGGTACACGATCTGAACGATGATATTCAACAGAATCTGGCGGCTGCCCGTTGTGAAGCAGTACAGTCCCACAATCATCACACCCAGGGCATAATAGAACCAATGGTAACGCTCCCCGAACAGGGAAACCAGCATTTTTGCCACAATGACGAATACACACGGTACACAAAATGCATGGACGACCACACGGATATAACGGTTGGAAAACAGCGACTTTCCTCCCGAAAATCCTCCGTACATATCCCGGATATGCTCATAGGTCACTCCCGCACGCAGTTCCCGAAAGGTCTTGAAAGCAAGGAACAGCCATACAAAAAAAATAAGAACGACAACCGCCTTGAACAGCCTGTCCCTTGCGGTATAGACGGTTTTTGTTTTCACCACATCCTTGCGGAGCCGGAAACGGAACGGGTAGGTATGGTACACGGCATAGCCCAGTGCATAGCTGAGAACACCGAGCAATAGGATACCATATGCCTTTCGGGAAATTTCATGCATATGATATAATTTCAGGCTGGCCGCTCCGACGATGACCGCCCACATTCCTGCAAACACCGTCAGAAAGTTGCACCATGTCTTTTCCAGCTTCTTCCCCCAAAAGGCACACATCATCAATACCGTTACCGTTATGACTGCCATTGGTCATTTTCTCCTTTATCCGTTCAGTGCATTCCACAAATACTGCATCGACTCTTCCCGCAAACGGCCTATCGTTTCCTGTACCGAAGCATCGTCGATGGTTCTTTCCAAATGAATTTCGTCTGCTTCTGCTACCAGTCTGTCCTCCAGACCGGTCTGCTGAAGCAGCGTATCGATCCGTGAATTGGTGGACAGGGTGGCTTTGTCAGAAAACCGCCTGAATGTAAAAAACTCCCTGCCGTAGAGCATGGAAAACACCGTTCCGTGAAAGGAGTCTGTACAGACAAATGACGCATGTTTCACAAGACTCACAAAGTCCGACGGGGAAACATCATACGGCGTTTCATCGGCATACCTTTCATCAGACGCAATATACTGATCCAGATGGAGCAGGGCAACGATTTTACAGCCGGTTTTGGCTTTCAATTTTCTCACAAAGTCCCTCTGCCACGGATGATCTCCCATGAAATAGCAGAAAATATACGGTGCAGAGATTTTTCTTTCTGACGCTTCTTCATTCCATTCCTCTCTTGTGAGGAGCATGGCAGGGTCACATACCAAGGGTACACGCCGTCCTGTACACTGTTCAATGATAGCCTGTCCGGTATGTTCTCTGGCGGAAAGAAATTCGATTCTGTTCAGAAAGAGCCTTGCTTTCTGTACCTGTTCGGCAGGGAGCCTTGCCACGCCAAAGCTGGTGGCATAGGCAATTTTCTTGACCCCGTCGGGTACAAAGGAAAGCGTGTAGTAATCCCCTGCTATATTGGACGGCAGCCATAGTTGGTCACTTCCCACCACCACGGCAGCATAGTGACGGCAGCCTTCGGATAATGCTTCCCATGAAGCATACTCTTCGGAAACATGAAAATGCTGACGGCAAAACGTATCAAACGCTTCCGTTCTCTGACGCATACAAGTTTGGAAAGCAGGGTGTGTCCTTGTACGGAGTTTTTTAAAAACAATGCGGCTTTTCTCCCTCACGATGGATATATCGCCCATCTTTTTGGCAAAATAGAGCAGTTTTCTCCTGCGAATGTCTTTTGACAGGGCATGGATATTAATGACTTCGGGTGCAAATCCCCAGTCGCGGATTTTGCGAAAGGAAGCATATGCCTGAAGCATACCGCCATAATCAGGATAATCATAATTGATGGCCATACCAATTTTTTTATTTTCCGCCATTGTTATTTCGTTCCTTTTCGTTTTGTACGGCACGGAGGTAATATTCCTGCATTCTCCGTGCTTCGGTCTGTGAATCAAAGCCTGCCTCTGCCACCTCGACAGCATGGCTCCTGCGGACGGGCATATTTTCTCTGACGGCAAGCAATATTTCTCTTGCCCATTCCTCGTTCGGTGCCTCCAGTGACATGAAATGCCCCAATTGACAGGCATCGGCTTCTTTTGTCACCTCTGT
>ONUD01000155.1 GCA_900320925.1 uncultured Eubacteriales bacterium | reverse complement strand
ATAATAAAAAGGTCGGAACGGCAGTGTACGTTCTTGCGGCACTGATTGCCTTTTCCAGATTGTATCTGTATATGCATTTCCCGACCGATGTCTTTTTTGGTGCCTTGTTCGGCGTGGTGCTGGCACTGATTTCTTATTATCTGGACGCTACCCTGTTTCCCAAAAGCCTGAAGCGGGCAGGCTGAACAAAAATCAACAAGGACTGCTCATAACGGGCAGTCCTTGTTTTGTCAAGAGGTCTCCTATGGCTATCAATCAAAACAGAAGTGATGTTTTTTGTTCCCGAGGAAGTCTATTGATACTTTTGACTGATGACTTGCCATTCCTTGGCAGAGAATTTTGTTCTGACATCGAAGCCGAGAGAAGCGGAAATTTCGTCTAAAAAGACAGCCAGTTTTTCTGCCTCTGTCATATCTGCATGGTAGCGGGAAGAAAGCAGTGCCTTTTCAATGCTTTTCAGTTGGGGATCCGTTGTTTCGATGATGGAGAGCAGGCGGTACAGAAAGCCCTCATCCGAAAATATCCTCTGTTCCAATGGGATACTGGAAGAAAAGTATTCGGAAGCACTTTTCTGACCGTCATAGCGGTATCCGAGCGTTGTCATCAGATAGGCACACTCCAACTGTGCAGAAAACTCGCTGTCAAACACTCTGGGAGCAATGGCACCGTATCCGAAGCCATCCGCGGCATGACTCATCTCATGGATGAACCGCCAAAGAATGTCACGATCTTTTGGGGGCTTGTCAATGGTTTCGGCTACAAGCTTTAGCTGTTCGGGCATATACTCCCTGCAAATATAGATGGGATCTCCTGACAGTCCGTAATGAGAAAATAGCTCGGCGGCACAAATATCCACTCTTGCCAGACCATCAACGGACAGTTTTGCCGCTTCTTTGCGGAAATCTGCAAGAATATCCAGCCATTTGGTCATTTTTACCTCATTCATGCCGCTGTCCTGCACGTCATTTTTGCAAAAGAGAATCCGAACTGTGCCATCGGTACTTTGGTACTGTACATAAGAGCCGACTGCCTCGGCAGGTCTGAGCGTCACATGACGGACAGTGATTTCCCCTTTTCGATTTTCATCCGACTTGCCTGCAAAGATCCGAAAGCGGCACTGACCGTTGTGGTCGGTTCTGACAATCCTTGTCACAGAGGAATGGTTCTGTTCTGCCTTAGCAGTGACGCTTTCACCGTTAATATCCTCACTGCCGCCGCCGATGGCCGCATAGAGCCTGCCGTTCACTTGGAGGTCGGCCGATACCTCGTAAAAGGTAACGGGCATCAGCCCATCCTCCCGAAAAGAGAGGACAGCCGCTTCTTTACGGTCACAGGAGATATGGACCGTATCCTTGGCAAAGCTGACAGCAGGGTTGCCCGACAGAATGGCAATGTTACCGCTGTTTGTCAGGTCTTTCTCTTGATGATGACAGCCGCCCAGCATCCATGGGATACACAGTATGATAAAGAGCAGAAATCGGACATTTTTATGCATGGTCTGTTTCATACTCCCTTTTCGCTCCGGCAAGCTTCTTGAAAGACGGAAACTTGTATACAACAATCAGTCCCAACAATAACATGCCTGACAAATAATAGGTACTAAGTATTTGACGGCTCGTTTGTGCTATATAGGGACAAAATGGGATACAGTACAAGTCCATCGTGGAGCCAACCGTGATATCCCAATCGTAAGGAAATCTTTCACTGACCGTATAGACAACATGATCAAAATCATATGTCATATCTACGACTTTATCATGGCGTCCTTCTGAAAGCACATATACAATTTTTCCTGTCACTTTTTCACTGATACCGAATTCAACCAGCGGTAAAATGACACTGATGACAAATACCGCCATCAAAACGAATGTGATTATTTTTATTTTTTTATTCACAAAAACCACCTCTATAAAGACAGCCAACGAGAATGCTTGGTGTATTCCCGTTGGCTTGGTATACTGTCACTGCTTATTTTGATGGAACCCTGTAGCATACAGCCCCATCAAACGTGTACTGTTATTTCATGATCAATAGTTATTGATGAAGTATCCCTTAAAGGCACTGCTTGGAATTGACGATACGGTGTTCACAGGGGTAATCGTCTTAGTTGAAGGATCGTAATCAAACACATGCCACAGGTTGCCGGCATAACCT
>ONUD01000105.1 GCA_900320925.1 uncultured Eubacteriales bacterium | reverse complement strand
TTCCACCAGTGCCGTCAACAGATCAACGCCTGCCTGTATGATACTTGGGATACTGCCAATAATAAAATCCACGATGGACAACACCAGTTTGGGCAGTTCTGCCACCATAGCGGGTATCGCTTCCAGTATGCCTTCCACTAATCCCTGTACAAGCTGCAAGCCTGCCTGCAACAGCAGCGGCAAATTACCCGTCAGAATTTGTAACATCTGCATGAGAGCTGTTGTCAGCTGTGGGGCAAGTGTAGTCATCTGTTCACTGACAGCCTGTACCAAAGATACCAATGCTTCCATAATCGCTTGCAGCATATCAGGAACAGCCGATACCATTGACTGTATGACAGACGGGATACTTTTGGCTACGGATGACAATACCATATTCAACAGTTCTGTCACCTGCGGAATTTTAGCGGTAATCGTATCAATCACGGACATAATGCCCTCTTCCAGATACTGACCGCCGTTGCCTGTTCCTGCGATAAAGTCGGTGATTCCGTCCATGATCAGCGTGACACCCGGAAGCAGTTCACCAATCATGTTATTTTTCAGCCCTGTGACAGTGTTGTTCATTCTGCTCAGACTGTCCTCAAAAGTTGCACTTGCCGCAACTGCGTCATTGCTCATGACCATACCATATTCATGGGCTTCGTCTTTGAGTGCTTGTGTATCTTCCGCTGTTGTGTTCAGGACTGCCGCCATATCGGTTGCGGATTTGCCCAGCAGTTTGGTTGCCGCCGCTGTCCGTTCCGCTCCGGCACTCATGCCTTGCAGTCTGTTGATAACCAGTGACAACTGTTCATCCTGACTTTTCCCGTTGAGGTCATCAATCGTCAGTCCCACAGCGGCAAGCTTTTCTTGTGCAGATTTCGTGCCGTCTGCCGCACTTGTAATCACGCTTGACAGCGTTTTCATGCCGCCTTGCAGGTTGTTGACATCTGCACCGCAACGCTCAAACACATAGCCCCATTCCTGATAGGCTTCTGCACTGATACCGATTTTTTGAGATGTTTTGTCGATAGCATCTCCCGTGGAAGCCACGTCGTTGGACATTGACCATATTTTTTTGCCCGCATCTACTGCCGCTGTCCCCAATGCCTTAAAAACATCCAGTGCCACTGTACCAATCTGTTTGACGGCATTACCGAACTTAGACATTTTTCCTTCGGACTGTTCTAAATCTTCTCCCATGTTTTTGCCGCTTTTTCCGGCACTGTCAAGATTCTTTGACAAATCCTCTGTGCTTTCGGCAGTATTGTCGGCAGTTTTTTCTATATCGGCAAGCTTTCCGTCAAGCTTCTTGACATTGGATTCCGCAATGGCAACTTCACGCTGAAATGCCCGATACTGTTCTTCACCAATCTTGCCGCTGCGGAACTGTTCCTCCACCTGCCCCTGCACGCTTTTCAGGGCATCCAGTTTTTCTCTTGCAATGGCTACCTGCTTGGAAAGCAATTCGTGTTTTTGTGCCAGAAGCGTGACATTGGTGGGGTCAAGCTTCAGTGCTTTTTCCACCTCACGCATTTCGGAGGATACATTTTTGGCACGGTCATTAACATCTTTCAATGCCTTCTGCAAGCCGACTGTATCACCGCCGATTTCTACAATAATTCCCTTTACTGCCACAAACTCACCTCATTTCACTTTCATACCACTGGATATATGCCATGAATCGGTCATATTTCTCTTTGGGATATTGACTGTCTGCATACTTTTGTTCGACAAGCGGCTGGATTTTTTTCATCTTGCTGTATTTGGCATCATGGTCAACCTGTCCACGGCTGGTATATTCCTGAATGTAGTCAATCACAAACCCGATATTCATTTCATCAAAATCGGCAGAAGTAAGACCGCACTTGTAAGCGAGTGCCATCAACTTACAAGCACGTAAAGGCGGTGCATTGCCCTCTGTCTTACATCTGCCGTATGTCAGTTTTTTGACTTCATGGACGCTATGATCAGGTCTTGCAGTTCACCGAACACTTCCGCCACAGGGAAATTGTCAAAGCTGTCATACCATGTCTGCGGGTCGGGAATGGTATTGTCAGCAGTCTTTGCCATTGTCCAGATAATGTCCTCCAACGGTGCAAACGTGAAGCTTTCAAAGTTGTCGTTAAAGTCTTTCAGCTTTGAGAGGTCTGACAGAAATTCACGGTTGAACTGATTGCGGTATCGGCGGAGTGTTCCTGCCGTACATTTGAAATTGACATTTCTGCCGTTGATTGAAATGGTCTTTTCCATGCTTCACCTCACGTTGTAATGGTCGGGAACGATACGGCAGACAATTCACTGATACCCGGCAGTTCCATTTTGACCCACTTCTTGTTATCAGTCGGGTTTTCAATCGGTGCGGCAGTAATGGCATACTCCACAAACTGGTCTTCCCAATCGCCGTTTTCTGCCGTTTTGCCTTTTGACGCAGGTTTCTTTCCCGCACAGCAGTTATAAAATACTGTTGTTTTGCCAATATTGTCGGTGGTATCCTCGGAGATAATCAAGGCAAAGTGCGGTCGGGAAACTGCCTTGCCCTCTTCTGCAATTCCTGCCGTCTGTCCCATGGAAGCCGCTACATCGCCGTACCATGTCTTGGCAATATCGTCAATAATGTCAATCAGAGTCAGAGTAATATCATAGCCGCTGTTCTGGTTGCCTGCATAGACAAGCGTGGAGTTTGCCCATACGGTATGAATATCGCCTTTGGGTTCTGTACTGTACTCTCTTGCACCTGCTTCTGCATCTGCCAGATAAACAGGTGTGCCGAACGTCACCGCACCGCCGCTTCCGAATGTAATAGGTGCATAGCCGATTTTTACAATTCCTGTTTTCATTGTATCACCTCATAAAAAGAGTAGTATGTTATATACAGACCTTGATTTTCGTCAAAAGTCCTGCTTTTGTCATAAGTAGTCAGCCTGTCAAGGACGTTTTCAACAGTGCTTTCCACTGTGTCAACATCACCTGACAGGCTTGTATAAAGTTCCAGTGTGGTTTTTTGTTTCTTCAAGACAACCTTACTGTTGGCGGTCTTGTAGGCAAAGTCATCATCACGGTAGATCAGATAGGGGGGTGTTTGC